>JBOIGK010000001.1:0-3222 GCA_050742695.1 Advenella sp.
CATGACCGATGCACGTTTTGTCGAGGGTGGAACCAGTATCCATTATCTGGAACACAAACTCGAACAACGAGCAAAATAATCGAGTCAGCAGAAAAGGACTTCGGACCTTTTTTTGCAATGACGCAAAAGGATAGGCCATGCGGGAACTTGTTTTATCATGCTCGGAAGACCGGGCCGAAGCGTTGTCGGACATATTGCTCGAACTCGGCGTGCTGTCCGTGTCCGTAGAGGACGCCGATTCAGGCACGGAGCGCGAAATGCCGCTTTTTGGAGAGCCCGGCGGAGAGCCGGATGTTCAGGCCTGGCATCACAATCGTGTTGTCGCGCTGCTGCCGGACGACATCGTGCCCGAAGCTTTGCTGCAAGCGCTTAAACAGCAGAGTGGTGAAGACTATGCTGCCTCGGCTATGTTGCGTGAGGTTGCCGACACCGATTGGGTGAGGCTGACGCAATCGCAGTTTGCACCCATCAGCATTACCGATCAGATCTGGATCGTACCCAGCTGGCACCGTGAAAATCCTGAGGTGCCCAGCGCCGACGGGCAAGGCAATCCCATCCTGATCGAGCTGGATCCGGGTCTGGCCTTTGGTACCGGCAGTCATCCAACTACCCATTTATGCGCGCAGTGGCTCGCGGCCAATTTGCAGCAACAGCAAACGGTCCTCGATTACGGTTGTGGTTCCGGTATTCTTGCCATCATTGCCGCCAAACTCGGCGCCCGTGAGGTTGTTGGTGTCGATATCGATGAACAGGCCGTGCAGTCTACTGAGTACAATGCACAGAACAACGGAGTGCAGGTCACGGCATGCCTGCCCGATGGACTGCAGGCCGGCACCTTTGATGTCGTGGTGGCCAATATTTTGTCAAATCCATTGAAAGTGCTTGCCCCCATGTTGTGCGCTCGTGTGGTGCCGGCTGGCCGGCTTATCCTGTCGGGAGTCCTGGAGCGTCAGGCGCAAGAGGTCGCCGCTGCCTATGCGCCATGGATCGACATGTCGGTATGGCGCAGCCATGAGGGATGGGTATGCCTGGCTGGTACCCGCAAGCAGACCTGAGAGACTTGTATGAAAACGCGTTGTCCAGATTGCAGTACCAGCTTTGATGTGACGCCGGCGCAGTTGAATGTGCGTAACGGCAAGGTGCGTTGCGGCGTTTGCTCCACCGTTTTCAATGCCTTCGATCACACCGTGGAAGAAGAGCCCGATTTTCCGGTATTGCGCTCTGTTAAGGGGGACGACGATGCATTCTCTGTCCGCCCTGAGTCAGGATCGGTATACCATAATGCTGCGCGCACCGGCGATCATCAGGGTCATTCCTCCGTGTCGATGGGGCGATATCATGAAAATGCAGCAGACTCACGCGTGGGTCAGGCAATTGAGCCGACGCTGGATGATGAGGATGACGAAGACCACGAACTGGCGCCGCAGACAGGCCGGGTACAGGACACAGACCGGGGTGCGGGCGAGCGGTTTGTGGTGGGCGCGCCAAGCCTGTCGGGCAGTGGCGCTTATTATCAGAACCAGCGGGGCGCATCTTCCCAGGTACATGTGGAAGGCCAGTATCGGCGGCGCGTCCAGCGCGACACCGAGTACGATGACCCCGAGCGCAGTAGTGGCAGTGGCCTGATCTGGTTTCTTGCTGTCTTGTTTGCCCTGATTGTTCTGTTCGCCCAGGGCGCTATCGTGTTTCGAAACCAGATTGTCAATGTGGCGCCAACCTTGCGGCCCAAACTCGTACAGTTGTGCAGTTTTGTTGGGTGTCAGGTCGGCTATACGCGCTCCGTACGCCACCTGGCCATCCTCAAACCAGCCTTGCGCCAGGCGAATACGCCGTCGGCTACGCCCGAGACCCGAGCATTCAGCCTGCACGCCGTCATCAAAAATAACGATACGATCGCCCAGCCGTTGCCATCGCTGGTGCTCAGTCTGAAGGATGCATCCGAATCCGTTTCTGCCCGACGCATCATCAAACCACAAGAGTATTTGTTGCCCGAAGCGCAAAAGCGCGCATTCCAGCCAAATGACGAGATCGCCATTAATTTACCGGTACAGGTCAGTCGTACTGAGGTAGCCGGTTTCGAATTGAGTTTGTTTTATCCCTGAAGGTTTTTCAATGAATAATGCAGTTCTTATTTGCGGTTCGGTGGCCTTTGACACCATCACGACCTTCGAAGGTCATTTCAAGGATCATATCCTGCCGGACAATATCAAGTCATTGAGTGTGTCCTTCTTTGTACCCACGATGCGCAAGGAATTTGGCGGTTGCGCAGGCAATATTGCCTACAATCTCAGGCTGCTGGGCGGCAATCCGGTGCCCGTGGCCACTGTAGGACCTGATGCAAGCGACTATCTGGCGCGCATGAGCAGCCAGGGCATTGATACTCGTCTGGTGCGTGTGCTGGACGATATGTTCACGCCGCAATGCCATATCACCACCGATCTGGATGGTAATCAGATCGCGGCTTTTCACCCGGGCGCCATGACGCGTTCCACTGAAAACGATGTAAGCGGCGAGTCTGCTGCCTGGGGCATTGTTGCTCCGGACGCCAAGGACGGGATGTTCAAGCACGCCCGCGCCATGCATGCCGCAAAGATTCCGTTTATTTTCGATCTGGGCCAAGCCATGCCCCTGTTTGATCGCCAGGACCTGGAAGACATGCATGCATTGGCAGATGTCTGGACTTTCAACGACTACGAGGCATCCGTGGTTGAGCAGCGCATGGAAAAGTCTATCGACGAGCTGGCTGGCGGGTTGCGGGCCATCGTTGTGACGCGCGGCGCCGATGGGGCGACGCTGTACGAAAACGGCAGCCAGCGAGCCATCGCGCCTTGCAAGGCTGTTGCCGTGAATGACCCCACCGGATGCGGCGACGCGCATCGGGGTGGTTTGCTGTACGGTCTGACGCAGGGCTGGTCATTTGAAGACGCCTGCAAACTGGGCGGCATTATGGGTGCTATCAAAATTGCCTCGCAGGGGCCGCAAAATCATAATCCTTCACGGGAAGAGATTTCGGGTCTGCTGGATACGGCTTATGGCCTGCAACTGCCGGTGAACGCGGGCTGATAAAAAATGCCGGCCCAATCTAACCGGGCTGGCAGTACATAAATTGGCCGAATGAGGCTTAAAAAGGCATCAGGCTGGCCAGTGCGATTTGCAATACTTGCAAGATAAGAATCAGCACCAGCGGTGAAAAATCGATCATTCCCGTGCGGGGCATAAAGC
>JBOIGK010000002.1:0-4683 GCA_050742695.1 Advenella sp.
CCTGGACGTTGCCGCCCCTGTTTCAGTGGCTGCAGCAGGAAGGACAGGTGGCCGACACCGAAATGCATCGCGTATTCAATTGTGGTATCGGTATGGTTATCGTGGTAGCAGCCGATCAGACCGCGGCCATTACGGCGACCCTGCAGGAACAGGGCGAAACGGTTTTCGATCTCGGACAGATCGTGCGCCAGGAAGACGGCATGCCTCAGGCTGTGGTGGTCTGATGCACTGCGGGCCGGCATGCCGGCCCGGTGACGTCTTGCTTAAGAGGGTGGTTGTTACTGCGGTTACCGTGGCATGACGGTGGCAGCGGCGTCAATAACGCGGTCTGCCACGTCTGCGTGCAGGCAATCGATGATCTGACGGTAGGGCATGCTGCGCAACCATGTGAGCTGCCGCTTGGCTAGCTGCCGGGTAGCGGCAATGGCTTTTTCCCGCGCGCGCTCCAGGCTGTCCTGGCCGGCAAGATGTTGCCAGATCTGGCGATAGCCGACGCAGCGTATCGCGGGTAAATTCTCATGCAGATCCCCGCGGCGCCACAGCTGCTCTACTTCCTGCACCAGCCCCAGCGCAAGCATCTGGTCAAATCGCAAGGCAATGCGCTCGTGCAGTTGCAGGCGCGCCGAAGGCTCCAGGCTCACCATATGAAATGTATCGGTACCGGCGCGTTCGCCTTCAGCCGCGATCAGCGATGAATACGGCTGGCCGGTAATCAGGCAGACTTCAAGCATGCGCTGGATTCGCTGTCGGTCATTGGGGGCGAGGCGGGCCGCGGTGACCGGATCATGGCGCTGCAAAAGCGCATGCACATGCGGCCAGCCATGCTGTTTTGCCATTTGCTCAATATCGGCGCGGATGTCCGGGTCTGCCTGTGGTAATGCATGCAAGCCCTGGCGCAGCGCATTGAAATACATCATGGTGCCGCCAGCCAGCACAGGTATGCGACCGCGAGCGCGTATTTGATCGATCAGCAACTGGGTATCCTGCACGAACTGCGCGGCACTATACGATTCGGTCGGATCCCGGATATCCAGCAGATGCTGGGGCGTTGACGCCTGTTCCTGCGGCGTGGGCTTGGCAGTGCCAATATCCATGCCGGTATAGATGGTGGCTGAATCGACATTGATGATTTCGATTGGCCAGCGCTGGGCCAATGCCAGCACACTGGCGCTCTTGCCCGATGCGGTAGGGCCGGCCAGGCAGAATACCGGCTGCGTCACTGACCACGCATGAACAGACGGTCCAGGTCGTTCATGCTCCATTGAAACCAGGTCGGGCGGCCGTGATTGCACTGGTTGGCCCGCTCCGTATGCTCCATCTGGCGCAACAGTGCGTTCATTTCTTCAAGGGTCAGGCGGCGATTGGCGCGCACCGAACCGTGGCAGGCCATGGTCGAGAGCAGTTCATTGCGCTGACCGGTAAGCTGTTCGGAGTGGCCCACCATCTCCAACTCTTTCAGGACGTTGAGAACCAGCGCCTCAATGTCGCCGCCCGCCAGCAGACTGGGCACCGAACGCACGGCCAGCGACTGCGGGCCGGTGGCGCTGATGGTCAGGCCGAGCGTGGCCAACTGTTCCTTATGGCTTTCCATCACGGCGATATCGCGCTCGGAGCAATGAATCACATACGGAACCAGCAGTTCCTGCTGAGGCAACGCTTGCTGATCGAGCAGTGTCTTCAGGCGTTCATAGACAACGCGCTCGTGAGCGGCGTGCATATCGACCAAAATTAGCCCCCGGGCATTCTGGGCCAGAATATATATGCCATGAAGTTGCCCCAGCGCCATGCCCAGCGGATAGGGGTCGGCCTGGTCGCCGGTGTCGGGCAGGCCGATGCCGGCACTGGCGATGCCATTGACTGCTGGAGTAAAGACGCTTGCCGTCCCGGGCATGGCACGGTTGTTTTGTGGTTCGCCCAGGTATTGCGGCGCAGACTCCAGCGGCGAGTAGAACTGTTTCCAGTGTTCCGTCGATTGCGGTGACGTGCTGTGTAAATGCAGGGAGGATTGATAGCCCGGGGTAATCCGGATTGCCTCACGGGTTTGTGCGCCGTCGATTGCAGTGTCGCCGGCGCGACCGTTATCTGGATTCTGTATATAAGCGGCCTGTCCGGCCGGTTCCAGGCCGGCTGGCATCCTGGCGGGCAGGGCATTGGCTGCGGCCGCTTCACCGCCGACACCTGCCAGGGCCTGGGTGAGCACCTGTCCTACAAAACGATGAATGGCGCCACTGTCCCGAAAGCGCACTTCATGCTTGGCAGGATGCACGTTCACGTCCACCGCAGTGGGATCGATTTCCAGGAACAGTACATAGGCCGGTTGCCGGTCGCCATGCAGAACATCGGCATAGGCCGTGCGCACGGCGTGTGTGACGGTGCGATCCCGGACAAAGCGACCGTTCACATATAGATACTGACGATCAGCGCGGGCACGCGCAGCATTGGGCAGCGTGATCAGGCCTCGCAAGCCGGCAGCGGGCAATTGGGCGTCTACGGGCAGCCCCGCTTGGGTAAATTCGTTGCCCAGCACATCGCGGATGCGTTGCAATAGATCTACCGGCATCCACTGCTTGTAAGCTTTGCCATTATGAAACAGGCGAAAGGCGATGGCCGGATTGGCCAAGGCAATGCGCTCGGCGACAGTCAGGCAGTGGCCCAGTTCGGTTGGCTCGGATTTCAGAAATTTGCGGCGGGCGGGTACGGCGTCAAAAAGCTGGCGCACATCAATGCTGGTTCCTGTGCTGCCTGCCGCCGGGCTGATCTGCAGCGCTGTCCCATCAATCTGCCAGGCATGTTCGTCGTTTTCAGTGCGGGATGTGAGGGTCAGGCGAGCTACCGAGGCAATAGAGGCCAGGGCTTCACCACGAAACCCCATGGAACTGACCGATTCCAGGTCTCCCAGACTGTTGATCTTACTGGTTGCGTGGCGGGTCAGCGCGAGTGCCAGCTCTTCCCGGGGAATGCCATGGCCGTCATCGGTAATGCAAATGCGGCGAATGCCGCCGCCGTCAAGCCTGATTTCAATGCTGCGGGCGCCGGCATCCAGTGCATTTTCCAGTAGTTCCTTGAGAACAGAGGCCGGGCGTTCAATAACCTCGCCGGCCGCGATCTGGCTGATCAGCGTGTCGGGCAGGGGAGCAATATGGCGGCGGTCGGACATGGAGGCAGTGTAAAGAGAGAAGGGCAATCTTTCATTTTAGCGTGTTTGACGATTGCCGTACACGCAAGTCGGGTCATGGCGGATCAGTTGCCCGGCGATGCCGCAAATACTAACGCCTCCGAATACGAAGGCGTTATGTGGGAAAGGCGTGCCGGCTGTTCCAAAAAGACCATATGGGGCCTCAGTGGGAGGGCATTAGCCGGTTCTGGCCAGCGGTGGGTTGGTGGAGAAATAATCGTTGACGCCGGAGAAAATGGCCCTGGCAATCTGGCGCTGGTTGGCCGGACTACGCAGGAAATTTTCCTCTTGCGGGTTGCTGATAAAAGCCGTCTCCACCAGAATGGATGGAATATCCGGCGCCTTGAGTACGGCAAACCCCGCCTGTTCCACCTTGCGACTGTGAATGCCATTGATTTGCGCCAGCGAACCCAGTACGCGGTGCCCAATTTTCAGGGAATCATTGATTTGAGCAGTGGTGGACATGTCCAGCAGCACGCTGGCTGTCTGGCGGTCATGCGCACCGATATCCAGACCGCCGATCAGATCGGACGCATTCTCTTTCTTGGCCAGCCAGCGGGCGGCGGCACTGGATGCGCCGTTGCGGGAAAGAGCAAATACCGAGGTGCCGCGGGCAGCGCGATTGGTGAACGCATCGGCATGAATCGAGATGAACAGATCAGCCTTAACCCGACGCGCTTTTTGCACCCGGACATGCAGCGGTACGAAAAAATCTGACTCGCGCGTCATGTAGGCCCGCATATTGGGCTGTGAATTGATGACATCGCGCAACTGGCGTCCGATGGCCAGGACAATATCTTTTTCGCGTGTCCCGCGCATGCCGACAGCGCCCGGGTCCTCGCCACCATGGCCAGGGTCAATGGCCACCAGTATGGGGCGATTGGGATTGGCGCGCGATGGCTGGCGGCCAGCCGTGGCAGGGTTGACCTGGCCGCTGACAGAAGGCACCGGTGCGTTGCTGTTATTCTGGGCCAGATTGTCCAGTACCTGTGCCAGCGGATCATTTTCCAGATCCCTGGCCAGTGCCAGAATCGGATCCTTGGCAATTTTGGGATACAGATCCAGTACAAGCCGGTACTGGTAGTCGCCTACCGGTTTCAGCGTGAACACTTGCGGGGCAATGTCCTGTTTCAGGTCAAATACCAAGCGCACCACATCGGCGCGGTTCTGTGCCACGCGCACTGCAGCAATATAAGGATCATTGGGACGGATTTTGGAAATCAGCGAATTGAGCGCCTGGCTGATGGTCAGGCCCTGAATATCCACCACCAGTCGATTGGGATTGCCCAGCATGAAATGCTCGGCTTGTAATGGTGAGTTCAGTTCCAGTGTAACCCGGGTATATTCGTCGGCAGGCCACGTACGTACGGCCAGAATCTGTCCGCCGGCAGCAGCGGCGACCTTGGATACGACGGGAAGGGACAGCAGTGGGGCTGACGCACCTAGAATGCGCCGACGGGTTATTGGTCGCCTGTTGGCATTTTCCTGTGAATGAGCTTTGTTATCCA
>JBOIGK010000003.1:0-4201 GCA_050742695.1 Advenella sp.
TAGTTTTTATAGAAATGCCAGGCATAGAACGCGACGGCCAACGACGAAACCAGCATGGTTATGGCGGCAAGCCATGGCTGCACCAGACCAATCATGGCAAATGGAATCATAAGCAGGTGCCACAACAACGAGCCGTAAAGCGCACGGCGGGCAACGCGGACAGTCTGCGCGCGCAAGGCAATAAGTTCGTTCTGGCTCAGCGGCGGGCTGCCAACAACGATGGCGCGCGCCGCTGCCTGTGCAGAGGGCACCGCCATGGCCTTGGCGCAAGGACAACTCATGACAAACAGCGCAACCAGTACCGACAGCGCGTGGTCCGAATCAATATACAAGTACCAGATAAGCGCAGACACAATAGAGAGCGCAATTTGTATGCTTACGAAGTACAGCGCGACTCGGTCAGCCGTCCTGGTCAGCAGCCTGGACTCCTGATCGAAGTGCTGATCAAGCGTCGCGCCACCCGCCTGCCTGGCGGCAAGCGCCAGATAGCGCGCCGTAAGCACGAAGGCAACGAACATGGCAATGGATTCGAAATAGACTTCGCCGGACTGGCGAAAGGTCGCGATGGCACTGGGAATAAAGGCCACCACTATGCCCAGGCCAACGGGCCAGTTCATGGACTGCTGATGGGTATCATGCGGGTCCCGGCCCAGAAAGCCACGCCAGATCGGCCAGGCGCAATAAAGCAGCACCGGCACGGTCAGCAGCAGACTGCACCAGTTCATGACGATAATGGCCGTGTCCAGCGTATCGATTGTTTCTGCATCAACGTAGCTGGCGCGAAGATAACCCGGGAAGGCGAACATCATGACCTGCATCATGACCAGCCAGGCCAGCCCGAGCCGGGCAAGCATGTGCCTGCGCTGCAGGCGCTCCTGAGCGCCCAGGTCGCTGGGGATCGAGAAAATGGAGGCGGGTTTCATACCTCCGATCATAGTATCGATCCGAGAAAGCGATATTGATCTATATCAAACTATTCGGTACCTGCAGCGCGTTGCGGCCGCCCGAGGTTCATCGTGGCCTGCTCAGACAGGGTTGAACACGCCCTGGGACAAATACCGGTCACCGCGATCACAGACGATGAAGACGATGGTTGCGTTGTTGACACGTTCTGCCGTGCGCAAGGCAGCCACCAACGCACCCGCGGACGAAATGCCACCGAAGATGCCTTCGCTGGCGGCCAGATGACGAGCCATATCTTCGGCCTCCTGTTGTCCGATCAACTCGAAGTGGTCAACGCCTGCCTGGTTATAGATGGCCGGCTGATATTCTTCGGACCATTTCCTGATGCCTGGAATCGATGCGCCGGGAGCCGGTTGTGCACCGATGATCTGGATATCGGCGTTGCGCGATTTCAGGTAAGAGCCCACCCCCATGATCGTTCCGGTGGTTCCCATCGCGCTCACGAAATGCGTAACCTGTCCGTCTGTCTGCGTCCAGATTTCCGGGCCGGTGCCTTCGATATGGGCACGTGGGTTATCGGGATTTGCAAACTGGTCGAGCACCTTTCCCTTGCCTTCGGCCTGCATCGACTGAGCCAGATCCCGTGCATACTCCATGCCGCCCTTGTCTGCAGGCGTCAGGATCAGTTGGGCGCCGTATGCATTCATCGAAGCACGGCGTTCCACCGACAGGTTATCGGGCATGATCAGAATCATTTTATAGCCGCTGATGGCGGCCGCCATGGCCAGCGCAATACCGGTATTGCCGCTGGTGGCTTCGATCAGCGTATCGCCGGGCCGGATGTCGCCGCGCGCCTGCGCATGCCGAATCATCGACAGTGCCGGCCTGTCCTTGACTGAACCGGCCGGATTGTTGCCTTCAAGCTTGGCCAGAATCACATTGCCGCGTTCCTCACCCAAATGTGCGGGAATGCGCTGCAGGCGAACCAAGGGGGTATTGCCGATGGTATCTTCAATTGTGGGATACGATTTTGTCATGATAGGTCAGAATGGAATGTGGGATACCCCGAAAATCCATGTGGGCATCGTAAGTTGCGAACGAACCCTGACGTCCCGCAGTGGGCTCAACAGGCGCTTGGTGAAGGTAATCATAGCATTCATCATCGCCCTTGCATGGCTTATTCCCTGACCGATCAATGGGTTTTGCCCTGCGCTGCGGCACTGGCAGCCCCCTTGCCCGGATCTTGCGGTTCGCTGCTTGCCCGCGGGCGTGGCTGAATCAACATGGGCATGGCCGGGATGGGCCGGCGTGCCAGGCCGTCGCCGGCAGGCCTCAGATCGGTTACTGTCCCATTGCTGGCAGTCACATTGCGGCTGACCGACGTGGACTGGTCAGGATCAGCACGCGCAGGCTTGTTGTTGAGTGATTGAGCACTGGCCGGCTGGTGCACAGAGCGCCCGGCAAGTGGACCCGTCAGGACGCCTTGCTCGCGCAATTTCTGCAGTTTTTTCGGTCCCACTCCCGCAACCCGGGCCGCCAGATCATCCATGGAAACAAAGCCGCCGTGTTCCCGGGCCGCCAGAATGCGGCCAGCCAATTTGTCACCAACGCCCTTGATCGCACGCAGTTGAGCTCGCGTGGCCTGATTCAGGTCCAGCGCATTAGCAGAAGAAAACCCCAACACAAGAAAGAAACAAAACAGCCAGGATCGGAAGTGACAGCAGCGGACATATGGCATATGCAAGACAAAACGATGAACGGTCCAAAATGATGTCTTGTAGTGTGCCATAGCGGCGCTTTTGCGTCCCGCACACGCAGATAGCAGTGTCCACTGGTAAAAACCGGCGCGAACGATCCAGTGCGTTCGGAAGCGGTGAAAGCATGAACAGGGCGAGGCATGTGTGAGCACCCTGAACGAGCATAAAAAACCCGGGCGCACCTGATGTGCCCGGGTAAGTTCAATGAACGCGATAAACCTGATGCGTCTGGTAAATCTGATCAATCTGAGATGCCTGCAATGGCCCGACGTCGGCCTGGATGACTCCTGCAGACTGGACGCGCTATGCGTTATCCGAACGCAATCGACGAATATAGCTGGATACGCCCTGCTCCACATCGTTCATCTCGGCCTTGAAACCGGCTGCACGCAGCCGGGTGGTGTCAGCCTGGGTAAAACTCTGGTAGCGCCCTTTGAGATCATCGGGGAATGGAATATAGCGGATCAGCCCCTCGCGAACCAGCGCATCCAGCGACAAGCGCGCTTCGTTTCTCTCTTCCCGCAGGGTATTGACGACCGCGCAGGCGATGTCATTAAAGGGCTGCGCCCGACCAGTACCGCAATTGAAAATGCCGGACTGATCCGGGTGATCCAGGAAAAACAGATTGACCGCGACCACGTCATCCACAGAGATAAAATCGCGCCGCTGACCGCCATCTTCGTACCCATCCCAGCCGCCAAAAAGCCGCACATGGCCCTCCGACAGAAACTGGTTCATATTATGAAAGGCAACGGAGGCCATGCGGCCCTTGTGCTGTTCATTCGGCCCATACACATTGAAGTATCGAAGACCCACAACCTGTGCCGTACGGTGTTCGAAACGCTCACGCACCACCTGGTCAAACAGGAACTTTGAATATCCGTATACATTCAGTGGCTTTTCATTTTCAAGCGCCTCGATATAATCCGGGCCCGCGCCATACACGGCAGCGGAAGACGCATAAATAAACGGGATGCTGCGAGCCTGGCAGAAATTGAATAGCTCCAGCGTAACCCGATAGTTGTTATCCATCATGTACCGACCGTTTCTTTCAGTCGTATCTGAACAGGCGCCCTGATGGAAAATGGCGGTAACCGGGCCGAACTGGCCGCTGTTGACCCGGGTACGAAATTCGTCCTTATCCATATAATCGGCAATAATTCCTGAACGCAGATTGACGAACTTATCGCCATCGGTCAGATCGTCTACAGCCAGGATATTGGTAATGCCCCTGTTGTTCAGCCCACGCACGAGATTGCTGCCAATGAAACCCGCGGCTCCGGTTACGATAATCATGTCAGTTCCTCTGCACTTACTATAGATGTTCCAAGTTTACCTACTACTATACCACCGGCCTGATTCGCCCACTCGACGGCCTCATGCCAGTCCGCACCTGCGGCGCGGGTTACTGCCATGGTCGCCAGAACCGTATCGCCGGCTCCAGAGACATCAAAGACCTCGTGCGCGGCAGCATCCACATGGAACCGCCCCGCTTCAGTATATAAAGTCATTCCCTGTTCCGAGCGCGTAATCAGCAGCGC
>JBOIGK010000004.1:0-1836 GCA_050742695.1 Advenella sp.
TCCTGGCTTTTGTTGGCGTGGATGATGTGGGGCTGCTTATTGCGCGGGTCAAATCTCGTGTTGCCGACGGTGGTCACGCGGTTCCGCTGGAAGCGATAGAGCGGCGTTACGGGCGCAGTATGGATAATCTGGGATTTGCGCTGCAACTGGCTGATCGGGCCTGGGTGTTCGAGAACAAACGTAAAAGAGGGCGGCGCACCCTGTTGATCCGCGAGGCCGATCGGCTGAAATATGTCAGCAAATCATTGCCGATGTGGGCCAGGCGGGCGATCCCCACCGCGCTGCGTAAACGGACCCGTCTCCTGAAGAAAAAAAGTCAGGGTATGCTGTAGCCCAGTTGCTGGCTGATGCGTTGCGCTTGTTGACGCACGCAAACGGCTATGGGCCCGTTCAGCGACGTGTCAAAGCCGCCGCTGGCGCCCAGGGCGGTGAGCACCGCAGTAAGTTGCCCGGCGTAGTTAAATACCGGGGCAGCTACGGCGCTGATGCCTTTCAGGTTGGTGTCCCTGACACACACACATTCAAATCGGTTTATTTCATCCTGCAATTGCATAACCAGGGTATCAAATGGCGCGGGCGGGTCCTGGGTTTCGCCCAGGGTGTCAAATTCCTGCCGGGCCAGCGTGCGAACGGCAGGTTCGTCGTGCAGCCCGAGAAAGACTCTGCCGGTGGCTGACCACAAAAAAGACAGTACCGAGCCTACTCTTACGTTCACGGTGACTGGCAGGCTGGGTTCTTCCATGCGCACGATGGTCGGGCCTTTATTGCCCATGACGGCAATAAAACTGGTAATGCCAAGGTGCTCGCGCAGATGTATCAGGGCGGGTTCCGCTATTCTGATGGGATCGGCCTGTCGCATGGCGGCAAGGCCGATCAGCATTGATTCCAGACCGAGCGTGTACTGTTGTGTATTGGCGTTCTGTGTCACCAGCCCGCCGTCAATCAGGCTTACCAGATAGCGATGGACTTTGGCAGGGTTCTCGTCCAGATGCGCTGCCAGGCTGGTAAGGCTGGCGCCTCCTCCCAGACTGGCCAGCCCTTTGAGCACTGCAACCACGGTGTCGGCTGCCTGTACACTTTGTCTTCTTTCGCGGCTGCGTGCGGGTGTTGCGGCAGTGAGATTGTCAGGGGCGCTCAAGGCGTTCATTTGATGTATAGACCGGAAGTAGACATGGCCCGTATTATAGATGACGATAAATGGACAGGATCTGCCAGATAGGCATCTTCACCGGGAACCAGGTGGTAAAGGCTGCAAGGAAGACAAGCGCAATGGTGGCAGTCATTCATGATCCGGCCTTTTCTATGATGACTGTCATAGATCGAGGATGATGCGTGTGTCTTTGGCGCGGGAGCAGCAACTCATCATTTTGTTGCCTGCCGCACGCTCGGCGCGCGTGAGCACGACATCCCTATGATCAGGCTGGCCGCTTACTACACTGACTTCGCAGGACCCGCAAAGGCCTTCTTCGCAATCGCTCTGGATGTCGATATTAGCTGCGCGCAAGGCCTCCAGCAACGTCTGGTCTGCCGCAACGGTAACGGTAATGCCTGACTGCTTTAATTCGGCTTCGAAGGCGTGTTCCCTGGTCGGGTCCAGTTTGCCCAGGGTTGAATGAAAGTGTTCGATATGCAATGCGTCGTCCGGCCAGCTTTCGCAGATTTTCTGCAGGTGGTCGGTCAGGCGTTGAGGCCCACAGGCATAGATTTGTGTTTCGGTGTCCGGTGTGGCCAGCAGGCTGGCAAAATCTGCGCGCCGGGCTTCATCGGCAGCATAGACATGAAGCCGCTCGCCATGCTCTTGCAGGCAAGCCAGCAATGCCATGTTCTTACGGCCGC
>JBOIGK010000005.1:0-1749 GCA_050742695.1 Advenella sp.
AGGAGAAGACTCGCGGCAAACAGAAAGAAAACAGAAAAATGGATTTCATGAGGATGATTGCGCTCTTCATTGTATGACATCAGACAAGTATGTGCGTAGTATGGAATTCAATATTTTGGCTGTCAAGCACTCATTAATTCGGGATATCCCTTGTTTGCAGCGTGAATCCGCAAGGCCGTTACCAAGTTGAAAACCTGCATATGATTACCCATCAGAACGCGGCAAAAGCACCACATTCGCAATCGACCAATGCCATTTGCATATCATGATAGCCTTGCATACTCCGTAACCAGTACAAGGCAGAAAAAGGGTCACGGCAGTGACTACAAGCACACTCTGGCGCCAGCCGTGGCACCCTTTTTGGGTGCCGACAAACCCGCCAAATAGCAGGACAATACTGTGATGCGCAGCAGCATAAATCGAATAGCTTGAACAATCGATCTGCAGATTTGGTGTATATTGGCGATAGCTTATGCCAAATATGGAATTAGTTAAAATCAATCACCAATATATTCACCTATTGTTCCATATATGGAATTCATAATTCTGTAATAAGTATTTTTCTATCAATTTTAGAAGTCCATAATGAAGTCACTGAAACCTGCAGTGCATCAAAACCGATTCACACTTGCGCAGATTTCAACCGATCATTTATGGAGTTAATAATCATGAAAAACGTACTTGCTTCCCTTCTCTTTGGTGCCGCTTTTGCTACTGGCGCCGCTCATGCTGCTGGTTTTTCAGACAGCCAATATGGTTTCCCTGAAAATGCGGTCAGCCCCGTGCAACAAAATCTGATCGTTGAACAGAGTGACACTAACGACTCTGCCTACCCTGCGATTCTTATCAGAAGCACTGATAGCCGTGCTGATGTGCAACGCGATCTGACTGCCTATCAGGCAGAACATCCTGCAGACGAATACCTGGGTGACTAAGTCAGGAACGCGCCAGCTATTACAGCTGGCATAGCGTTAAAAAAGGCCATATTCCACAACGAATATGGCTTTTTCTTTATTGACCAAGCTACTCATGGTGGATGTTTATAGTGGGTGTTTACGGTTGGCTGACCAGCAGCGCTTTGATATCCGCAATTCGGTAAGCGGCATTTCTCTTCATCACCTGGCTGAACACTTCAATAAATGCCCGTGTGGCCGGCGACAGCAGACGGCGCCCCGGGGTGACGCACCAAACGATCGCTTCGGGTAAATGCCAGCCCGGCAAAGCAGACACCAGCGTGCCATTTTCTACAAATGGTCTGGCCATGGGGTCGGGCAAGCCACCAATCCCCATGCCGTTGAGCGCCATAGTTCGCTGCAGGCCCAGCGAATTTGAACGGAACATGCAGGCCGGCGAACCTTCCCAGAAATCAGTGCCGCGACTCAATCGCCAGGGCCGAATGTCGCCCATGCTATTCATCAGCATCAATCCACGATGCGTTTTCAAAGCTGCCGGCTCCTGAAGCGGGCCATGCTTGGTTATATAAGAAGGACTGGCATACAGGGACGTCACGAGTGTCGCAAGGCGGCGGGCGACCAGGCTATTGTCGTCGGGCAAAGAGGTTGCCACACGAATAGCGGCATCGAAGCGTTCTGCCAGCAGGTCTACGCGCCTCGCCGACAGATCCAGCTCCAGCCGCACATTCGGGTGCTGCTCTGAAAACAGAGGTAAAAACTCGGCAAGCGCATGTTCAAAAAAATCGGGCGGAAATGACACTCGCAATGTTCCCTGGGGCGTCGCCTGCCGGTTCAG
>JBOIGK010000006.1:0-4269 GCA_050742695.1 Advenella sp.
C
This sequence comes from Advenella sp., assembly GCA_050742695.1. GTDB lineage: Bacteria > Pseudomonadota > Gammaproteobacteria > Burkholderiales > Burkholderiaceae_B > Advenella. The sequence goes on from JBOIGK010000006.1 coordinate 2, forward strand.
GGGGCCTCAAAGGATGGTCGGATGCGATGCAGGTGTCGCCGTTTATTGAAGATGACGTATGTCTGGTCATGTCTGCCGCTTCCCAGGCAAGGTATTGTGTTACGGATCCAGGCGCGCTGGCCGGACTGACTCTGCTTCGGTCAAAGTCTCGCAAGGGCGATTGGGAAGCCTGGCTGGAACATGTTGGAATAGGCAGCGTCAGGCCTGTGGGTCAAATGCAGTTTGACCATGTACATTTTGTTCTACAGGCGGTCGAAGACGGCCTGGGTTTCGCTGCTGTCCCGTTCTCATTGATTGCCCACGACGTGGCGCTGGGCCGGCTTTGCTGTCCATTGGCCGATATGCGCCTGCCGGTTACCCGGTATTATTATGGTGTGAGTCCGAACGCGACACCTGAAGCGCAATATTTTATTGCCTGGCTGGAAAAGGAACTTGCCCGACAGGCGACCAGTGGGCACGTGACGGGATGATGTCGGAAAAGGGTTTGGCACTGCCCATCCGGAATGGCCCGGGATGCTCTTCCACTTGCGTGTAAAGCCAAGGGATGGAAGATCCGATAATTATCAAATAACCATTGGTTATTTTATTCGCCTTTGTTATGCTGATATAGTTTTCTTCACGAATATATGTATTCCAAATAACGTTTGGGCATAACGCCAACTATCAGGAAACCTGTCATTATGAAACTGAGAAAACTTTTACCCCTGCTGGGCGCGACCCTGATCGGCCTGAGCGCCGTCAACGCCCAGGCTGATCAACTGGACGATATCAAGAAAAACGGCGAACTGGTGGTCGGTGTTCTGGGCACAGATGAACCGGCAACCTTCATTGACCCCAAAACCCGTGAGTTCATTGGCTATGAAGTGGATCTTGCCAAGGCGGTAGCCGACAAGATCGGCGTGAAAGCCCGCTTCAAGCAGGTCGCCGTGGCTGCCCGCATTCCCGAACTGCAACAAAAGCACGTAGATATTATTGCCGCCGGCCTGACACACAACAAGGAACGCGAGGCACAGATCGATTTTTCCGTGACCACTTTTGTGACTGGACAGAAGGCGTTGGTGCGCAGCGACAGTGGTATCACCGACCTGGCAGGTTTATCGGGCAAGAAAGTGTTGACCATCCGTGGTGGCACCCAGGAGCCCAATATCCGCAAGGCAGTGCCTGACGTGAATGTGGTCACGTTCGATACCAGCCAGCAGGCATTTCTTGCTTTGCAACAAGGCAAGGGTGTGGGCTATGTCGACGATGAAGCGGCGTTGTTGCGCGTCTACGCAAAGCTGGGACCCAAGCAGAAAGATTTTGTGGTGCTCAAGCAAAGCATCAGCGAAGAGCCGCTGGCATTCGGCTTGCGTAAAGGCGAGGCCGGTTTGAAAAAAGTGGTTGACGATACGCTGCGTGAACTTGAAACCAGCGGCCAGGCCGAGAAAATTTTCTTCAAATGGTACGGGCCGGATACAAAGTCACAGTTTTCAACGCGCAGCTTTAAACTCGAAACTGACAAAATTTAAGAGTAGACTGAATATCCGCAAGACAGCATCGGGCCAACGACCGGTTGCTGTTGCAAAGCGACGGCGTGTGCTGCGCTAGAACAGCGCAGCGGATATCACGCCGTTTTTTTTGTTTCCATGACTACACGACTGATCCATGCCCGAGTTTGACGCTTCCATGCTGCTCAGCGGCCGGTACCATGAAATGCTGCTGGCAGGATTATGGCTATCCATACAATTGCTGGCCATTTCACTGGTGCTCGCGCTGCCCCTGGCCACCTGTATCGCCTTGTTGCGCCTGTCGCCGTTGCCGCTGCTGCGCGGTCTGGGCTTTGCCTATGTCGAGACGATCCGCAATATCCCGCTGCTGGCGCATATGCTGTTCTGGTATTTCGCTGCCCCCGAGATGCTGCCCGAAGCAGCCAGGCAATGGCTTTATGCCGGCAACACCGAAGCCAGCTGTGCGGTCATTGCACTGACGCTTTATACCGCAGCCTATATGGCTGAAGACATCCGCAGCGGCATCCGGGCTATTTCATTTGTACAGATGGAAGCAGCACGTGCGCTGGGGCTGAGTTTTCTGGCCGCCATGCGTCTGGTCATTCTGCCACAGGCCTTGCGGGTCATTACACCGCCATTGATTTCACAGACACTGAATTTGTGGAAAAACACCAGTATTGCAACCGTCATTGGCGTGGCGGAGCTGATGTATCAGGCCGGCCAGGTCGAAAGCGCCAGCTTCAGAAGTTTTGAATCCTTTGCCTTTGCCACCTCTGCCTACCTGAGCCTGTCGCTGCTGATCACCGCGCTGGCTGCGTGGTTCCAGCATCGTTATCCGCCGAGGGCGCTATGAGCGGATTTCTTGAGGTCATCGATACTTACTGGTTGTACTTCCTGGTTGGCCAGTATCCGAACGGGCCGCTGGGTGGACTGGCGCTTACGTTGTTGCTGGCAAGCTGTGCGCTGGTCATGGCCATGCCACTGGGTATTGTGCTGGCGTTTGCCCGCATCAGCCCATGGCGGGCGGTGCGCTGGCCTGTGAGTATCCTGGTGTTTGTGGTGCGCGGAACGCCGTTGCTGATGGTGGTGTTCTGGGCCTATTTCTTTTTGCCCAGCGTGACTGGCGTAAAAACCAATCAGTTCTGGACCATGCTTATTGCACTTGTTATTTTCGATGCCGCCTATCTGGCCGAAATTATCCGGGCCGGCATCCAGGGTCTGCCCAAGGGCCAGATGGAGTGCGCCCGTTCGCTGGGCTTTGGTTATTTTCGCGCCATGCGACTGGTCATATTGCCGCAGGCGATCAGGCATATGCTGCCATCGCTGGTCAATCAGTTTATCTCGACGATCAAGGAAACCTCCCTGGGTTATATCATCGGTCTTGCGGAGGTCTCGTTTATCACCTCGCAGATCAATACTCAGGTGATGGTGTATCCGACGCAAATCTATCTCGTCCTGGGCCTGACCTATCTGCTGCTGTGTTTCGGCCTGTCCCGTTTTGCCTACTGGCTTGAAAGCCGGCGCGGGAAACAGCAAGCGGCCATCGCTGCCCGCAAGGAAGCAACATGATTGAATTTGAAAATGTGAATAAATGGTATGACAAGTATCATGCCCTGGTGGATGTCACGGAAACCGTCGCGCGCGGGGAAGTGGTTGTCGTGTGCGGTCCGTCGGGATCAGGCAAATCTACCCTGATCCGCACGATCAACCGGCTCGAGCCCATTCAGACGGGCCATATCCGCGTCAATGGCCAGGATATCCATGATAAATCGATAGATTTGAATGCCTTTCGCTCGGGCATCGGGTTTGTTTTCCAACAGTTCAACCTGTTTCCTCATCTGAGTGCCCTGGAAAACTGCACCCTGGCGCCCATGCATTTGCACGGGCTGTCTGCGCCGGCGGCCCGGGAAAAAGCCTTGTCTTTGCTGGATCGGGTCGGCCTGGCCCATAAGGCCGACGCGATGCCCGATGCGCTGTCGGGCGGACAGCAGCAGCGCGTTGCCATTGCTCGTGCGTTGGCCATGGAGCCACCGCTGATGCTGTTTGATGAACCAACCAGCTCGCTGGATCCGGAGATGGTCGGAGAAGTACTGTTGGTTATGCGTGATCTGGCTAAAGACGGCATGACCATGGTATGCGTGACGCATGAGATGGGATTTGCGCGCGAAGTGGCCGACCGGATTCTGTTTATGGATGCCGGCAAAATACTGGAGCGCGCCACACCGGATGATTTTTTCAACCGTCCGCAGCATCCCAGGGCGGCGCAGTTTCTCGCGGATATACGCACGCCTTTTGCCAGGGCAATATGACAACTGTTGCCTGGACGTGATGACAACTGGAATACTCTTGCCATTGCCATTGCCATTGCCATTGCCTGTGCTATCACCCTTGTTCGCGAACCGCCAGGCGGCGCCTGATATTCAACCATTCATTCGATACAGATCATGACCTATACCCCTGAGACCCACGCAGCATTACCGATCATTGATGTCTCTGCATTGGTAACCGATAGCAGCCACCAGGCATTGCAGGCGGTTGCCGATCACATCCGCAATGCTTGTCGTGCCCACGGGTTTTTCTATGTAGCAGGGCATGGCGTAGATATAGCGTTGATGCAACGCCTGGATACGCTCAGCCGCCAGTTCTTTTCCCTGAACGAGCAGGAGAAAATGCGCTGGCGGATGGCGCTGGGCGGCCGGGCGTGGCGCGGTTACTTTCCCCTGGGCGGTGAATTGACTTCCGGCAGGCCGGACTGGAAAGAAGGGCTTTATCTGGGTACCG
>JBOIGK010000007.1:0-6147 GCA_050742695.1 Advenella sp.
GTCTTCCAGGCTCTATAATTTATGACAATTGAAATATTATGAATGACCATGTGCCGGGGCTGGCGACCGTAATGAAAGTGATCTCCTGTCCCGGGCATGTTTTGTTGCTATTGACACATTTTTTTTCGATCATTCGGTGTGATGGTACGGCATCGGCTATTGCTTTGCAGGTTTTGGTCCGGCCCACAATAAACGCAATCCATTGGCCACCACCAGCAGGCTAGCCCCAACATCGGCAAAAACCGCGAGCCACATGGATCCCAACCCCATAAGGACAAGCACCAGGAAAACCGCCTTGATACCAAGTGCCAGGCTAATATTCTGTACCAGCACGCGCCGCGTATCGCGCGACAGCCTGAGGAATGCGGGAATTTTGAGCAGATTGTCGTCCATCAACGCCACGTCTGCCGTTTCGATTGCCGTATCGGAACCCATAGCGCCCATCGCGAAGCCAATATCAGCTTGCGCCAACGCGGGGGCATCATTCATGCCGTCTCCGACCATGCCAACCACCACATGACCGTCTTTTTGCAGTTTCTGTACCACTTGCTGTTTTTCCTGCGGCAACAACTGCGCCTGCGCTTGCGTCACACCACTGGTTTTGGCGATGGCGTCGACAACCGATTGATGATCGCCCGACAGCATCACCGTCTTGACCCCCAACTGGTGCAATTGCTCAATCGCCTTGACGCTGCTATCCTTGATTTTGTCGGCAGCGGTAAACAACATGCTAGCGGCGCGCGTGTTCATCAGCAGCACAACGCTTTGACCACTGTTTTGCGCAGCCGTCACGCTATCGCGTACCGCAGCGGTCATAAGGCCCAATTCCTGCGCCCATACGGCACTGCCCAGATACCAGCGCTCGTCCTCAATAGCGCCGTGCACGCCCCGCCCCGCCACGGCAACGAACTCGCCCACTGCCATGGCCGCCACGGCCGCCGCCTCGGGTGCCTGCGCGATGGCCCGGGAAACAGGATGATCAGAGCGCGCGGCAAGACTTACCGCGATGCGCTGCAGCTCGTCGACGGATCGTTCCGGATCTAACAGCGTCATGCCTGTCTGCACCGGCTGACCTTGCGTGATCGTACCGGTCTTATCCAGCGCCAGCCAACGCATGCGATGCCCCTGCTCCAGATACACGCCGCCCTTGATCAGGATCCCCATGCGGGCTGCTGCGGTCAATCCACTGACTACGGTTACCGGTGTCGAGATAACCAGGGCACACGGGCAGGCAATAATCAGCACAACCAGCGCCTGGTAAATCCAGGCCAGCCAGGCCCCGCCGAAAAAGATCGGCGGAATGACCGCGAGCAGAATAGCCAATACAACAACAGCAGGCGTGTAATAGCGGGAAAAAGTATCCACGAACCGCTGCGTCGGCGCCTTCACTGCTTGCGCCTCTTCGATCTGATGGATAATGCGGGCCAGCGTGGTGTTGTCTGCTGCTGCCGTCACTTCCATTTCAATTTCACCAGCTTCGTTGATCGTGCCGGCGAAGACCGTATCTCCGTCCTGCTTGTCCACTGGTATGCTTTCGCCCGTGATGGGCGCTTGATTGACCGTTGTCGTGCCTCGTACAATGCGGCCATCCAGCCCGATGCGCTCTCCCGGCGCCACCCGCACAAAACTGCCTTCAGTGACCTGCGATACTTCACGTACCTGCCATTGCCCGTTGATCTGTACCGTCACCGTTTCGGGCGCCAGGTTCATTAGTCCGGATACCGCGGCGCGCGTTCTATCCAGGGATTTTGCCTCGATCCATTCAGACAGCGTAAACAGCACCATGACCATTGCCGCTTCAGGCCACTGCCCGATGAGTAAGGCGCAGGTAACGGCAATACTCATGAGTGCATTGATATTCAAATCGCCATAACGCAGTGCAACCAGGCCCTTGCGGTAGGTTGCAGTGCCAGCCAGGGCAACTGCAGCAATAGCGCAGACAATGGTCAGCCAGGTTGGCCCAGCGAACCAGTGGACCACCTCAGACGCCAGCGCCAGCGCCCCGCCTAATGCAAGATGCCACCAGGCGGGCAGGATGCCGCCGGCAATATTGGGAGAAACTTCGCCGTCCGGTTGCGCACGCTGTATGGTGGACGCCTGTCCATGAGCGTGCTGCGCGTGATCGTGCCCGTCTGCACCGTGGTCATGTTTGTGCTGATGATGATCATGCGCGTCATGCGAATGCCCGCAGCAGTCTGTTTTGCCCACTGCCTTGGCAGGCGTGGACTTGCCGTCGTGCAGCTCCGGCGTAAAGCCGATCTTGCGGATCGCCTGCATGACTTCGTCCAGTATGGCCGGTTCATGCGTCACAGACAGGACGCGGGACATAAGATTGAAACGAAGGTCGGTTACCCCTGGTTTTTTCTCCAGCGCCTTGCGCAATAACCGCTCTTCTGTCGGGCAGTCCATTTGCTCGATTCGGATGGCGGTAACTCGGGTTTGCTGCTCTGACATGCTTGTACTCCAATTGCATCGTATAATGGCATTTAAAACCCTGAAGTAACTTCAGAGTCAAGGCATTATTGAACAAGATAGGAAAAAAGATGAAAATCGGAGAATTGGCTCGTTTGCAGGGATGCACGCCTGAAACCATCCGCTTTTACGAAAAAGCCGGCCTGCTGCCTGTGCCCGTCAGAACAGAGGGCAATTACCGGCATTATGATAATGAACATGTGCAGCGCCTGCGTTTTATTCGAAATTGTCGGATTCTGGATATGTCCCACGATGAAATCCGTACCCTGTTACAGGCGCACGACGAGACGCCGGACGATTGCCAGCCGGTCAACCAGTCAATTGATGCCCATATTGAGCACGTAGAAGCGCGCATCCGGGAACTGAGCCAGTTGAAAGCGCAACTGGCCTCGCTGCGACAACGCTGCACCGTCCCTCATGATGTAAAAAACTGCGGTATATTTCTGGAGCTGCAGACCGCAGACATGGTAGATCCGCACGTGCATGGCCACACGCACCTGTGAGCCCCGGGCCGCCAGCCCACTCACTCATCGGCGCGCATTGTCGGCTTGCCGTTGCGCATGCACGGATATTTCATGTCAGGCCGCTGTTTTCGCTCGGTGTTTCGGGTCTCGGAAAAAAACGTAGCGATTTAGCCCACGGCAAATTGTCAGACGCCGGGAACCATCAGGAACTGTGCCTCGGAAACGGGCTCGCGGATCGCTTTGGCAGCCTGGTACTGGGCAGAGTCATAAAACGTGCGGGCATGCTGTTCGTCGGGAAACTCCACCACGACGATGCGCTGCTGCTCTTGCGGCCCCTCAAGGGTGACCGGCGCAGGACAACGCACCAGGAATCGCCCACCATGGGCAGCGACAATATCCGGAGTCAAAGCGGTATAGGCTGCATAGCCTTCGGGATCATTAACTTTTACCCGGACGATGAGATAGTACGACATTGTATGAATGTTCCTTGGAATAAGTGGGAGCAAGGCTGCAGCCTCTTCCGATAATACTATATCTGGTCATAGACGCGCGCTGGCGAAAAGGAATCTGGCGGCGCAGGTACCGCCAATAATAGCGGACCTCAGAGTGTTGCCGGTTCCTGGCCATAGGCCACAAGAACAGCCAGCCCAAAAACGAAGCGCCCCGCACAAGGCGGGGCGGCGCAATGGATTCACCTATCCATATTATCAAACATTGTTTTAAACATCGCGCCAGCAGATATTACCGATTTATGGGAAATCGCATCATCAGGGATAACCCTTAGACTCAGTAAAAACATCAAATACGCGCTCGTTCAAAACAAATCTGCGCCCTGCGGCATCGACGAATCGAATACCGCAGGGCGCAGATTTGCAAACATACTTAAGCGGGCAAGACCGTAATCGGCCTCACAAATACCGGTATTAGCCGAAACGGCCGGTAATATAGTCTTCGGTTTCTTTGCGTTTCGGTTTAACGAACATTTGTTCCGTTTCACCGAACTCCATCATTTCACCCAGATACATGTACGCGGTGTAATCGGAGCAACGTGCCGCCTGTTGCATATTGTGCGTAACGATAGCGACCGTGTAGTCTTTTTTCAATTCGGTAATCAGCTCTTCAATCTTGACCGTAGAAATCGGGTCCAGCGCAGAACATGGTTCATCCAGCAACAACACTTCAGGTTTGATAGCAACACCACGGGCAATGCACAGGCGTTGCTGCTGGCCACCGGACAGACCGTTGCCGCTTTGGCCAAGTTTGTCCTTCACCTCGTTCCACAAGGCAGCTTTGGTCAGGGCCCATTCGACCCGTTCATCCATCGCCGCCTTGGACAGGCGCTCGAACAGCTTGACGCCAAAGGCCACATTATCATAAATGCTCATTGGAAAAGGCGTGGGCTTCTGAAACACCATGCCGACCTTGGCACGCAACAGGGAAATATCCTGCGCAGACGTTAGCAGGTTCTCGCCATCCATGTTGATTTCACCTTCGGCACGCTGGCCTGGGTAAAGTTCGTACATGCGGTTGAAGGTGCGCAGCAGCGTGGATTTACCGCATCCGGACGGGCCGATGAATGCCGTTACCTTGTTCTTCGCGATCCGTATGTTCACGTCTTTGATGGCGTGAAATTTTCCATAATAGAAGTTCAGATTCTTGACTTCAATCTTTGTCTGGTCAATCGTAACCAAGTTTTCCATGTGTGTCTTCCTGACGAATACTTTAATTTAGGGATCGCTGACTATTGTTTGCGAAACAAGTTACGGGCAAGAATATTAAGCGCCAGCACCAGCAATGTGATGAGGGTGGCGCCAGCCCACGCCAACTCATTCCAGTCCTTGAACGGACTGGCAGCATATTGATAGATTACGACCGGCAGATTGGCCATTGGCGCATTCATGTTCCAACTGGTGAACTGATTCGATAGCGCAGTAAACAGCAGCGGCGCGGTCTCGCCGGCAATACGGGCCACGGCCAGCAAAACACCCGTCAGAATCCCCGACATGGCCGCTTTATAACATACCAGCGTAATAACGCGCCATTTCGGGCAGCCCAGTGCAGACGCCGCCTCGCGCAGGCTGTTGGGCACCAGCGCCAGCATATTGTCTGTGGTACGCACCACCACAGGAATGACCAGAATGGCCAGGGCAAAGGAACCGGCCCAACCCGAATAATGCCCCGAGTTGGCAACCACGATGGCATAAATGAACAGGCCGATAACAATGGATGGGGCAGATAGCAGCACGTCATTCAAAAAGCGGGTTGCCGGCGCCAGCCAGCCCCGCTGTCCATATTCAGCCAGATACGTTCCGGCCAGAATACCAATTGGCGTACCGATAGCCGTGCCAACCCCGGACATCAGCACCGAGCCGATCAGTGCATTGGCCAGTCCGCCCGATTCGCCGGGCCCCGGTGTCTTTTCAGTAAATAGCGAAAATGAGAGCGAACCGCCGCCCTTCACAGCCAGCGTGAACAGAATCCAGACCAGCCAGAACAGGCCGAACAGCAGCGCTGCCGACGACAAGACCAGCATGACCTTGTTGCGCATATGACGCCGACGGTAGATCCAGTTGCCCGGGTTGATGGCCGTATTGGCCTGTGGTGTTGGTGTGGTTGTTGCTGTCGTTGTATTCATGATTTATCTCTTGAGCCCCACAATCAGGATTTTTTACCTTCGGCCGCTGACAATCTTGCCAGCATGAAGCGCGAGGCCATCAATACCAAGGTTGTGATCAGGAACAGGATCAGGCCCAATTCAATCAGGGAAGATTTCTGCAAACCGCCGGCCTCATTGAACTCGTTGGCAATGGCCGAAGCGATCGAGTTGGACGGATCGAAAACACCGCCCGGCAGGCGAAACGAGTTACCGATGACAAACGTGACGGCCATGGTTTCACCTAAAGCCCTGCCAAGACCGAGCATGATGCCCCCGATCACGCCAGTTTTTGTGTAGGGCAGCACGACGCGCCACATGACTTCCCAGGTCGTAGATCCCAGGCCATAGGCTGACTCCTTGAGCATGGGGGGAACCACTTCGAAAACATCGCGCATCACCGAAGCGATATATGGAATAACCATAATGGACAACACCAGGCCGGCAGTGAACAGACCAATGCCGAAGGGAGCACCCTGGAAAAATTGCCCGACAAAGGGCACACTGCCCAGCACACTGATCAAGGTTGGCTGAACGTATTGCTGAAAGATAGGGACA
>JBOIGK010000008.1:0-5974 GCA_050742695.1 Advenella sp.
TCCTTACTACTCCCCTGCCTCTTCTGCTGACAAATTTCAAACAACTGGAATTTGAAAATTGTAATCATTCTCATCAATGAGCTTTTTTTATTTTTCTGCTATTTCCATTGATTGTGGGCAAAAACCGGGCGATTCTGGCGACATCCGCTGCTGCACATTGGTTCTGGCCGATAGGGATGTATTTGAACCACGGGCAACGGATCTCAACGACCCTCCAGCGCCTTGACCGGATCCAGTCGAGCCGCGTTTTTTGCCGGGACATAACCAAATACGATGCCGGTGATCACTGCACAAAAAAACGCACCAAGGATTGCTGTGAGCGAAAACACCAGCGGCACGCCTGCAAGCAGCAACAGCACGCCTATCATTATTCCGCAAAAAGCACCCGCTGCCCCGCCACTGACGGTCAGCAACAGCGCTTCGACCAGGAACTGCCGCAGAATGTCCTGCTGTCTGGCGCCAGTTGCCACGCGTATGCCGATCTCCCGGGTACGTTCGCTCACGGTCATCAGCATCACGTTCATCACACCGATTCCGCCGACCAGCAACGATACGGCAGCAATCAACCCGAGCATAAGCGTCATGGAATCACGCGCCTGTGCTTCGGCCAGCAGTTGTGCTGCGGCGTTACCGATGGAAAAATCCTCGCGCCCGCCATGGCGCGCCAACAGCTCGGTCCTGATGCTCTGCTCGGCGGCAAGCACAAGTTCCGGGGCCTTTGCCTGTACGACAACGTAGTCGGGTTGGGACTGTGCCTGATACACGCGTGCGCGCCCGGCCCGATAGGGCACGAATACCATATCATCGTAGTCCTGGAGCCCGGAATCGGCGCCTCTTTCTGACATGATGCCGATCACTTCAAACGATGCATTGCCAATCAACAGCTGCCGGCCCAGGGGATTGCCGATATCAGGGAAAAAGAATTTCCTGGCCTTGTAGCCAAGCACGACGACCGGCGCCAGCCCGCGATCTTCGCCTGCAGTGAAATACCGCCCTTCTTTGATTTTCCAGTGATGTACTTCGGGCATGACTGCACTGGCTGCGTACACATAATTCTGGCGCGCTGCATTTGCATACCGCACAATGGTTGGATCGCCAATAACAGGCATTACATGCTGCAACTCGGGCAGCGCCGCCAGCGCTTCCAGGTCCGCTTCGGACAATTGCCCCATGGGGCCGCCCGCTGGCGGGAAGCGACTGCTCATATACATGATCGTGGAACCCATGGTGCCCATTTGACCCATGACCGTCTGGCGCGACCCCTCGCCCACCGCCAGCATAACAATGACCGATGCCACGCCGATAATAATGCCCAGCAATGTCAGGCCGGTGCGCACCGCATTCATCCGCATGCCACGCCAGGCGATACGCACAGCTTCATGTAATTCCGCCCGAAACGCATTGCCGTTGTCTCCTGGTCCTGGCCGTGATTGCGATTGTGATTGCAAGATCGGCATCGCTGGCGCCGTAGCGCCAGACTCACATGCAACGGCGCTATTGCAGGCGGCGAGCTCGCCGGCTAACGGTGCCGCTTCAGCCTGCTCTTGGGCGCCGGCATTTGAGTCGCATGCCGAGTCGCCCAATATTCGGCCATCACGGATTTCAATGATACGATCAGCTTGCTGCGCCACTTTACCGTCGTGGGTGTTAAGAATAATGGTGTGGCCGGCCTGTGCCAGCTGTTTGAGTAGCAACATGACCTGTTCACTGCTGCGGGTATCAAGCGCACCGGTGGGTTCGTCGGCCAGAATAATACGTCCACCGTTCATCAACGCCCGTGCAATGGATACACGCTGCTGCTGACCACCCGATAGCTGTCCCGGCCTGTGCTGCAAACGCTGACCCAAATCCAGTTGGGACAGCAATGTTCTGGCTCTGGCATACCTTGCCCGCTCGCCCATTCCCGCATAGATGGCAGGAAGCTGAACATTTTCCAGTGCAGTGTTTTCGGCCAGCAGATGATATCCCTGGAAAACAAAACCGAAAGCCTCGCGCCGCAATCGGGCCAGCTCATCGGCATTCAAGTTCGAAACATCCTGTCCTTCGAACAGATACTGTCCGGCACTGGGTTTGTCCAGGCACCCCAAAATGTGCATCAGTGTGGATTTACCCGAACCCGACGGTCCCACCACCGCCACAAATTCGCCCGCATAAATTGACAAATGAATATCCTGCAACACTTGCGCCCGGGGGGCACCATTTGTGCCCCCATAATATTTATCCAGCGCACGCAGTTCGATCAATGGCACGGCAGGCAGCAGACCAGAATCCGCTACCATTTGAACCACGGCATGGTATTGCTTACAGACTCACCGGTCACAACCTGCATTCCCGGCTCCAGGCCTTCGAGCACCTGCACTTGGTGACGACTGCGAATTCCCAGCCGGACAGTTCGGGGCTGCGGCTTGCCCGAGCGATCAAGCACCCGGACCTGATAGCGCCCTGACTCATCGCGTTCGGTACTGACTGCGGCAAGCGGCACAACCAGTGCTGCCCTGGCCCGAGCCGAAACGAACGTTACCTGAGCCGTCATCTGAGGCATGAGCGCGCCATCGTCATTGATCACATCGAACAGGACGGTGTACATCACCGCTTTGGTGGCGGCTGCCGGCTTGCCGTTATCGGCCGCCTGCTCTGCCGAATTGGGCGGGGCAGGCAGAATCTGCCGAACCGTACTGCGCCATTGACGTGGCTCATGATCATGCTGCCCGCCCAGCGTCGTAAATGTGACGGGCATGCCAACTGCAATAAGCCGGATATCGGCTTCGGACACTTCGGCCCAGACGGTCATTCCCGACAGATCGGCTACACGCATCACATTCGGGGTTTGATAAGTCGAAGTCAGGGTCTGGCCTTCGCGCGCATCCAGGGTCACCACGGTACCATTCATCGTCGCATATATACGCGTGTAGCCCAGCCGGGCCTCATCGGCCTTGAGTGTGGCGCGGGTCTGTTCGAGCTGCGCTTGCAAACGTTGAATACGCGCACGCGCTGCCTGCACTTCAGCCTGGGCAATGTCTACGTTTTCCCGTGACGTAGAACCGGTTTGCACCAATACGCTCTGGCGCCTCAGCTTTTTTCCCGCCAGAATCAACTGCGCCTGCTCTTCGGCCAGTTGCGCATGCAAGCCGGCCACAGAAGCCCTGCCGGCATCGACCTCGGCCTGCTGGACACTGGGATCGATATCCAGCAACCGATCACCTTTCTTTACTGTATCACCCGGCGCTACATAAATGCGGGTAATTTGTCCTGAAACCTGGGCGCCAACATCGACATAGCGTCGCGGCTGCAAAATCCCGGTTGCTGCAACCGTTGCTTCCACATTCCTGGTTCCAGCAATGGCGGTCTCGTATGTCACAGCCACGCGACGACTCCAGGCATAGCCGCACACTACCAGCACCATCACAGCCACACTTAGCCAAAGCGCGATACGTAGCCAAGTTCGCCGTGTTCCGTTCATTACCTGATTCATACTGCCCTTTTACATCAAAAGCCCGGGTGCAAATTGCGCGCCGCATCGACGCAAGAGGCGATGCCGCACACTGCGCCAGTCAATAACGGATATCCAGGCCTGCCTTCATCGAAAGCGGTGCGCCATAATACGCGGTGCCCGTACCGGAATAGTATTTTTTGTCCAGCAGGTTGTAGACATTCACGTAAGCAGACACTTTGTCTGTAATCGCATAACGGCCCATCAGGTCGATCACGGCATAGCTCTTTTGCGTAAAGCGCTCACCATTGGGACCCAGGCCATCCTGATAAATCGCGCTTTGCACGCGAACGCCACCACCAAGGGTCAGGCCATTTCCGATATTCGGCATGTGATACGTGGTAAATAGCTTGAAGACGTTCTGTGCCACTTCGTTGCGCAGCACGCCCCCGTCCTTGTTTTTGCTGACGCTGCGCGTAAATCCGGCGGCCAGTTGCCAGTGGGGCAACACCTCGCCGGTCGCTTCCAGTTCAAAACCACGGGTTCTTGCACCAGAAACCGCTTCGTAGGCTCCATTGCCATCGGGAGCGAACTCTCCTGGCAGTGCCACCGCAAGATTGTCCTGCTTGAGATAAAAAGCCGCTGCGCTCACATTCAGGCTGTCGTTCAGCAAGCTGCCCTTAACTCCCAATTCATAACTGTTGCCCAGCAAAGGCTTAAGGTAGTTGCCGCTAGTATCCTGATAGGTCTGGGGCTGGAAAATGGACGTATAGCCTGCATACACTGACCACGCCTTGCTAACGTCATAGACCACACCCACATAGGGCGTCAGCTTGTCATGTTCAGCCTGTAGCAGGGAGCTCGTCCCGACGCCAGCCAGATCATAATTGCGCTTGTCATTCTCCCAGGAAGTCATGCGCGCACCAAGGATCACCGACAGCTCGTCAGTAGGACGCAAGCGCGTTGTAATATAGGCGCTGGCCGTCTTTTCGCGGATATGCATTCTGCCATTGGCAGGATTGGCCGGTGCGCCAGGAGAGTTGCCGTCCCAATCGTAAATATTCCCGATAGCATTGTCCCAGCCATTGAACCGCCACAACCCATACGTTGGCGTATCTTCTTCGGTGTGGGTCAATGTGGCTCCCACCACCAGCTCATGGCTTCTGCCGAACAGTGTATACGGCCCGGTAGCGTAGACGTCCAGGCTGTTTTGCTTGGGCGTGCCGGCCCAGCGTCCGGCCCAGATCGACACCCCCTGGCCGGACGCCCGATCCGGAAAACCGCCTGCCGCATAACCGAGTACTTCGTCATAGCGGCTGGCCGTATAGCTGTAGGTTCCCTTGACCAGCCAATCATTATCGAAACGATGCTCAAGTGAGGCGAAGAATGCCTGATTACGGCGCCGGGAATAAGCCCAATCGGCGGCAGCACTGTCAGATCGACTCCATTCGGTTCGTGCACCGTCTGCAAAAAAGCCGGGTCGCCCTGAGCGGGCATGACCGGTCGCATTGTGCTCCTGATAGGAAAATCCCAGTCGGGCCAGGGTCGAAGGCGTCAGGTCCGCTTCCACCGTAGCGTACAGTATTCGCTTCTTCTCGCGCAACCGCTCAATATACGAATGGTTATTCTGAATCACGCCGACAATGCGACCGCGCATTGTGCCCTGTTCGTTCAATGGTGTCGACACATCGACTTCAGAACGATAGTGATTCCATGAGCCGGTTTCCAGTTTTGCCAGCGCCTGGAAGTCCTGCACTGGCCTTTTCCTGATCATGTTCAGCGCGCCGCCTGGCGAACCCAGTCCGCTCATCAGGCCGGTAGCGCCACGCACAACTTCGACGCGATCAAAAAGCGCCATGTCGTTGGTCTGAAAAATACGGTTGTAATTACTATTGACCTGGCCCACGCCGTCGATCAGGTAATTGTCAATTTCGAATCCGCGAGAATAGATCGTACTGCTGTCCGACCCTGTGTTTCCTGCAGAGTCCAATGACAGACCCGGGGTCTGCTGCACCAGATCAGACAATTGCGTAATACCCTGGTCATCCATGCGTTGCCGGGTCATGACAGTTACCGACTGGGGCGTTTCCCGCGGCGAGAGCGACAACCGGGTTGATGATCCCATGACCTGGCTGGTATAGGATCCGGAACCTTCCGTGATACCAGGATCGGCCAACGAAGCAGCTACAATGGCGCCCAGCTGTGTTACCTGGTCCGAGGGCGCAGCGACCGTGCTTACCGGCGGTTGCGAGCGCGACACCAGCGTAATGGTATTACCATGTCGACTGTAATGAATCCTGCTGCCCGCCAGCAATTGGTCCAGCGCCTGTTCAGGTGTAAGCGCTCCCTTGACGCCGCCGGTATTCAAGCCTTGCAGCAACGAAGCCTGATAAATAAACTGCAAATTGGTTTGCTGCCCAAGCTTCAGTAAGGCATCGTTCAGCGATTGCGAGGCAATCGTGATCGGCACGGCCGTCTGCTGCGCACGTACACCGGGTGCAAACATCAGCGTAACTGCGACCACAAGCGTCACTGCAGCATGAC
>JBOIGK010000009.1:0-4790 GCA_050742695.1 Advenella sp.
CTCCCCATCCTGTATGGACGCAGGCCGTTGCGCCAGCCAGTCGTCGTAGCCACCCACGTAATCTCGCCATTGTCCGTTACCTTCGCAGGCAATGGTTTGGGTAATTACGTTGTTCAGGAAGGTGCGATCGTGGCTGACCAGCAATACGGTACCGGAAAACTCTTGCAGCAGTTCCTCCAGCAATTCCAGTGTTTCAATGTCCAGGTCGTTGGTGGGTTCGTCCATGACCAGTATATTGGCCGGGCGGGCGAAAAGGCGTGCCAGCAGCAGACGGGCGCGTTCACCGCCCGACAGGCTGGATACGGGCGAGCGGGCACGGGCTGGTGAGAAAAGAAAGTCGCCCAGATAGCTCATGACGTGCTTGCGCTGATTCCCGATCTCGACCCATTCGCTGCCTGGATTGATGACGTCGGTGAGGGCAGCGCTGTCGTCCAGCTGTTCGCGCATCTGGTCGAAATAGGCCACCGACAGATTGGTACCCAGTCTGACGTTGCCGCTGTCTGGCGCAAGTTTGCCCAGAATAATTTTGAGCAGCGTGGTTTTGCCAGCGCCGTTGGGGCCGATAATGCCGATCCGGTCGCCGCGCATGATGGTCGTGGAGTAATCGCGTAAGACGGTTTTGTCGCCGAAAGCCTTGTTGACGTTTTCCAATTCGGCAACCAGCTTGCCCGAACGCTCGCCTGTGGCCAGGGCAAAGTTCACATTGCCCACTCGCTCCCGTCTTTCAGTGCGCTCGCGCCGCAACTGCTCCAGCCGCTTTACCCGGCCTTCGTTGCGGGTCCGCCGGGCCTGTACGCCCTTGCGTATCCAGACTTCTTCCTGTGCCAGGACTTTGTCGAATCGTTCGTTCTGTACTTTTTCAGCGGCCAGCCATTCGGCCTTGTGGGTTTGCCACTGGCTGAATGTGCCGGGGTAGCTGTGCAGTTTTCCGCGGTCCAGTTCTACAATGCGTGTAGTGACGGCATCCAGAAAGCGCCTATCGTGGGTGATGACTACGCAGGCCCCGCGATTTTGCAGGATGCGTTTTTCAAGCCAGGCGATACCCAGGAAGTCCAGGTGATTGGTTGGCTCGTCCAGCAACAGCAGATCGGGCTCTTCGACAAAGGCGCGCGCCAGGGCAATACGCTTGCGCGTGCCACCAGACAGGCCGGCGATTTTGGCGTCTGGGTTCAGACCCAGGTCTTCGATCATGGCGTTTGCCCGTGTAGGACGCTGCCAGTCTTCTGTGCTCAGAAAATCACCAACAATGGCATCGTATACCGTACTTTCTTCGGGAAGCTCGGGTTCCTGTTCGACAGTCATCGAGCGCAGTGACCCCAGTCGAGAGACCTCCCCGTCGTCCGGGTCGGAGCGGCCGTCCAGGATGCGCAGCAACGACGATTTGCCGGCGCCGTTGCGGCCGATCAAGCCTATGCGGTCGCCCTCGATAATGGTGAGCGAGGCGTGATCGAGCAGGGCGTGATGGCCGAAGGCCAATTGTGCGTTCAGAAGCGTGATGAGCGTATTTGCTGCCATAGGGAAACTGCGAACCTGAAAGAGAAAGCCTGAGAGAGCCGAAATTGAACAATACCAACATTGTCGCATTATTCGTGGGCCCACTTGTGGATATCGCTGGCTAGTGAGGCATTATCACGGTTACAATAGTGGTCGCAGGAAAGGTTGGGCAATCGCGGTACATCAGTATCGAGGAATGTCCGGACTCCGCAGGGCAGGATAGCGGCTAACAGCCGTCCGGTGGTTTGCGCCATCGAGGAATAGGGCCACAGAGACGAGACTGGCGCGCGGGCTTAACCGCACTGATACGGCAACTTCCGTATGACGTCATCCGACAAGGATGACAGCGCGTCAGGGTGAAACGCGGTAACCTCTATCCGGAGCAACATCAAATAGGCATGCGTGTGATTCGTCACGAAGGGCGGCTCGTCCAAGCATGCGGGTAGATGGCTTGAGTGCCTTAGTAATAAGGTTGCCAGAGGAATGATTGCCAACCGGGAAACCGGTTTACAGAATCCGGCTTACAGACCTTTCCTGTCTTCTTTTTCTCACATGTCGCTAATGTTAATAAATGCTAATAATTATTCCGAAATTAGCGACTGTTTCTGACATTTTCCTGTAATTAATTTTAACCCCCTGATTTTTATAAACAAAAATTTCGCGTTTTCGGCGAAGTTGGCTAAGTCTTTGTTGTGATTGAAAAAAGTCACTAAATAGAACTTGACCATTTACGCGCATTCACTTAAAGTGGGAAAAAGTAGGATTTTGTGCAAAATTGTGGGATAAAAGTGATATTTCAGGGAAACAGTGCGCTCACGCTGGATGCCAAGGGGAGGATGACCATTCCAACCCGGTATCGTGACGCCCTGAGCGAGGCCGCAGACGGCGCCCTGACTGTCACCCGCAACTTTGACGGCGGTTTGCTTATATACCCGCGACCGGTATGGGAAGAAAAACGCGAGGCCATTATGGCGTTTCCCATGTCGGCCCGCCACGTGCAACGCATGTTGCTGGGTAATGCCCAGGACGTCGAAATTGACGGTTCGGGTCGCATTTTGATTGCGCCGGAATTGCGTATGGCAACCAGCATTGCCAAAGATGTGGTGCTGGTAGGCATGGGCAAGCACTTTGATTTATGGGATGCCACGATCTTTGCGCAGCAACAGGCACAGGATCTGGCCAAGGGTCTGCCTGATAGTCTTGAGCATTTTTCACTGTGATGGCAGAAGCAGGATACGAACACAAGCCGGTTTTGTATGAAGAAACCGTCAACGCGCTGGTACTTGCCGATTTTCACGCCAAATCTGCCGCAGTCAGGCAGTGGGCACCACCGGCAAAGCGCGATGGTGTGTTTGTAGATGGAACTTTTGGTCGGGGTGGGCACAGTCGCCTGCTGTTGTCCGCCCTGAGCAAAAGTGCCCGGTTGTTTGTATTTGACAAGGATCCACGCGCGATAGAAGCGGCAATGCAGTTAAGTCGCGAGGATGCCAGGGTCACGGTGATTCATGATGGTTTTGCCACCATGGTGCCGGCGCTGGCCGAGCAGGGTGTGACGCAGATTGATGGCGTCATGATGGATTTGGGCGTTTCATCGCCACAGATTGATGATGCAGCCAGGGGGTTCTCGTTCATGCGGGACGGCCCACTGGATATGCGGATGGATACAAGTCGCGGTCAGACGGCCGCACAGTGGCTGGCCCAGGCCAGTGTGGACAACATGAAGGAGGTCATTAAATATTATGGCGAAGAACGGTTTGCTTTCCAGATTGCAAAGGCGATTGATGCTCGCCGCCAATCCAGCCCTTTGTGCACAACGCTCGAACTTGCCGAGCTCGTCGCAAACGTCGTCCGTACGCGGGAAAAAGGCCAACATCCGGCCACACGCACCTTTCAGGCTATACGGATTCACATCAATGAAGAACTCAAGGAATTGGCGGACACCCTCGCGTCAATTCTGAAGGTACTTGCTCCACAAGGAAGAATGGCGGTGATCAGTTTTCATTCTCTCGAAGACCGCATGGTCAAGCAGTGTTTTGCCGCAGCCTCGTCGTTGCCGCCCGAGCTTGCCCGTATGCCCTTGCGTGAGAGTGAAATGCCCGAGCCTGTTCTGAAAAATCTGGGCAGGGTGTTGGCCGAGGAGAGTGAGGTTCGCGATAATCCGCGCTCGCGCTCTGCCGTGCTGCGTGTTGCCCAACGCACCGATGCGGCCTGGAACCAGGCGCATGAAAATGCGATCCGCGCGGCACTGCCGGGCATGGATACACAGAAAAGGAGAGGATCGTGGCCCGCCTCGCACTGATATTTCTGATCGGTTTTTTCATGTACAGTTCCATTTCCCTGGTGTCCAGCCGCTATCAGCAGCGTCTACTTTATATCGATATTGGTCGGGCCCAGGCCGCCGAGCGAGAGCTGGAAGTTGACTGGCGTCATCTGCTGCTTGAACGTGCGCAACTGACCACCAGCGCCAATATAGATCGGGTGATGTCCGATAAGCTCAGCATGCAGACCCCGCAGATTAATCAAACCGTTTTCATCAAAGAATCAGAAATGAATGCAGGCACTGCCCGAGCGGCAACGGCCACGGAAAAATCTGCTGCCACACCGGCGCCAAGGGGAGCGCAATGAAGCTGAATCTGGATTTATTCAAATCAAAAAAAACATCACGCGGCGGTTACCAGCCAGGTAAGCGCCCGTCTCAACATCATTACTACAGTAGCAGCCCGGTGCTGCACGTGCAGATCCCCAAGTGGCGTGCGCGTTTGCTGTTTGTCGTCATCAGTCTGGGGTTCACAACCGTAATTGCCAAATCGCTTTATCTGCAGACGATGAACAATGATTTTCTGCAGGCTGAAGGTGGCAAGCGCTATGAGCGCACGCTGGTGTTGCCGGCCAATCGCGGGCGTGTGCTGGATCGCAATGGCGAGTTTCTTGCGACCAGTATTCCGGCAAAAGCGATCTGGGCTTCACCAGAAGAGACCCGGAGCGCTACGCCTGAGCAACTGGCACGTCTGGCCCAACTGTTGGATATGTCGCTCAAAGATTTGACGACACGCCTGAGCAGTTCAGATAAAACCTTTGTTTATCTGCGCCGTCAGGTTGCCATGGAGCCGGCGACCGAAATTCAGAAAATGAAAATTCCCGGGATTGGTCTGCTGTCCGAAACCCGTCGCTCCTACCCGCAAGGTTCGCTGATGGCGCACATTGTGGGCTTTACCAATCTCGAAGATCGCGGTATTGAGGGCGTAGAGATGGAATTTAACAAGCAGTTGTCGGGCCAGCCCGGACTGCGCAAAGTG
>JBOIGK010000010.1:0-4279 GCA_050742695.1 Advenella sp.
TGTATCGGTCAATGCCGATGCCGCAGCCGCCGGCAGGCGGCATGCCGTATTCGAGTGCACGAATATAATCGGCGTCGTAATACATGGCTTCTTCGTCGCCGGCATCCTTGGCAACAACCTGTGCCTGAAAGCGTGCTGCCTGGTCTTCGGGATCATTCAGCTCAGAGAACCCATTGGCAATTTCGCGACCGGTAATGAACAGTTCAAAGCGCTCGGTGATTTCCGGGTTATTGTCCGAGGCGCGTGCCAGCGGAGAGACTTCTACCGGATAGTCAATGATAAAGGTCGGGTTCCACAATTGTGATTCGGCGGTTTCTTCGAACAGTGCCAGTTGCAATGCGCCAATACCCGCGCGCGCCAATACAGGACCGTCTACTTCTGCGCCCAGCCTGCGTAATTCTGTACGCAGGAACTCAACGTCATTGAGTTGTGTTTCTGTATAACCTTCGGCGTACTTCATGATAGCCTGTGTGATCGTCAGGCGGTCAAACGGCTGGCTCAGGTCCAGTGGTTTGCCCTGATGCGTCAGAACGGCAGTGCCTGTGGCCTGCACCGCGACATCGCGCAGCAATTGCTCGGTAAAGTTCATGAGCCACTGATAGTCGGTGTAGGCCGCATAGAACTCCATCATCGTAAATTCAGGATTGTGCCGCGGACTGACGCCTTCGTTGCGAAAGTTGCGGTTGATCTCGAAGACCCGTTCAAAGCCACCTACTACAAGCCGTTTCAGATACAGTTCGGGTGCGATACGCAGGAACATCTGCATATCCAGCGCGTTGTGATGCGTCACAAATGGCTTGGCCGCGGCACCACCGGGAATCGGGTGTAGCATGGGAGTTTCCACTTCCAGAAAGCCTGAGTCGTTCATAACTGAGCGCATTGCGGCAATGGCCTTGCTGCGCACCTTGAAAGTGTTGCGTGACTCTTCTGTCATGATCAGATCGACATAACGCTGGCGATAGCGCAGTTCCTGGTCGGCAATGCCGTGGAATTTGTCGGGCAGGGGCCGCAGGGACTTGGAAATAAGATTAATTGATTCCGCGTGAATCGAGAGCTCGCCCTTATTGGTCTTGAAAACCCGGCCACTGACGCCGATAATGTCACCAATATCCCAGGTCTTGAATTGCTCGTAAACCTCTTCGCCAACGCCGTTTTTGTCCAGATAAATCTGAATGCGCCCGCTGGCATCCTGGATGGTGGCAAAACTGGCTTTGCCCATAACGCGTTTGAGCATCATGCGACCGGCGACACAGGCAGGATTGGCCTGAGGGTCCAGGGTTTCTTTGTCGAACTGGCCAAACTGCTCGTGCAGCGCTTGTGCCTTGTGTTGGGGTTTGAAGCTGTTGGGATAAGCCACGCCTGCCGAGCGCAGGCGCGACAGTTTTCCTCGTCTTTCGGCGATGAGTTTATTTTCGTCTACTTCGGTAACGGGCGCGTCTTTTTGGTTGTCGTTCATAGGGTTTGCTGATGTTTAGCTTGGCATGTCAGACACATGTGCCATGCCAGGGTGAATGGGTTACAACATTGCGGCACGCCGCCCAAGCAGGGCAACGACGCTGCTATTGCCTGATTACTGGCTGTACTGGCGTATATCATCGAGCTCTTTGCTGGCAAAGTTCTCGCTATTGATATACTGGATAATATTCTCTGCCACGGCCTGGGGGCTGCGCAGCACACCCGTTTCGTTCATTGTGTTAAAGCGCGCCAGGTCGGGAAAATCGTCTGTATTGCCGGACCGGATGGTAGCCTGCATGCTGGTGTCGATGACGCCGGGGGCAAGCGAAACCAGCCTGGCGTGCGGCGCTTCAAGACGAGCGACACGTGTATACATGTCCAACGCAGCCTTGGTAGCGCAATAGACGCCCCAGCCGGCTGTGGGTGAGCGTCCGGCGCCCGAAGATATGTTAACGACTCGTACATCTGCGCCAAGCGTGTGGGTAGCGCGTAGCAGGGCGGTGGTCAGCAGCATGGCACTGGTCACATTCAGATTGAATGTGCTGGATATGGCATGGGCGTCTTTGAGCGTATCGTACTGGGCAACAGGGCCCAGCGAACCGGCGTTGTTGATCAGCAGATACTGGTCTGCGGTCTGATCCAACTGGGCAAAAATGCCCAATGCAGCCGCTTCGATATGCTGCACATCTGACAGGTCATGACCATAATGAGTATGCTGGCACCCAGATGCCTCGGCCAGTTGCTGCGTTTGCTGGTCGCTGTTGCGCGATACGGTAATGAGCTGGCGCGCGCTGCCCGCCAGGCTGCGGGCCAGTTCTGCACCCAGGCCACGCGAGGCACCGGTAACGATAGCGATGGTTCCACTCATATCAGACTCCCTGCTTTAAGCTGGCTTCGATAAACGGGTCAAGATCGCCGTCCAGTACTTTTTGGGTATTGGATATTTCGACGTTGGTCCGCAGATCCTTGATACGGCTATTGTCCAGCACATAGGAACGGATCTGATGACCCCAGCCCACTTCGGTCTTGGCGTCTTCCAGTTTCTGTTGCTCGGCCAGGCGGTTGCGCATTTCCAGCTCGTACAGCTTGGAGCGCAGCATGGACATGGCTTCGGCCCGGTTGCGATGTTGCGAACGGTCATTCTGGCACTGTACAACAATCCCGGTCGGTGTATGGGTAAGCCGCACGGCCGAATCGGTTTTGTTGATGTGCTGCCCCCCCGCACCACTGGCACGGTAGGTATCGACTCGCAAATCTGCAGGGTTGATTTCAATCTCGATGGAATCATCGATTTCGGGGTAGACGTAAACACTGGCAAAGGATGTGTGACGCCCATTAGATGAATCGAACGGGCTTTTGCGCACCAGTCGGTGTACACCGCTTTCCGTGCGCAGATAGCCGAATGCGTATTCGCCTTCGACCTTGATGGTGGCCGATTTGATGCCGGCTACGTCGCCATCTGACTCTTCCAGTATTTCGGTTTTGAAGTCCTTGCGTTCGCAATATCTGAGATATTGGCGCAACAGCATGGAAGCCCAGTCCTGGGCTTCGGTGCCGCCGGCGCCAGCCTGGATGTCGACAAAGCAATTGAGGGGGTCGGCCGGGTTGGAGAACATGCGGCGAAATTCGAAGCCCTCGATGATCTTACCAAAACCGTTAGTATCTTCTTCGATGGCAAGCAGGGTCGCATCGTCATCGTCGGCACTGGCCAGTTCAAATAGTTCGTGTGTGTCGCGGATGTTTTGCCGGAGTTCATCCAGGACAAGAACGACATTTTCCAGTGTCTTTTTCTCACGACCCAATTCCTGGGCTTTCTCGGGATTATTCCAGACGTCTGGATTTTCCAGCTCCAGATTGACTACTTGCAGTCGTTCCGATTTGGATTCGACGTCAAAGATACCTCCGAAGCGCGTCCTCGCGCTCTGCATAGTCTTCGAGACGGGCGGCGAGTTGGTTTTGACGTTCTGCTTCCATGCGTGTTATTCCCTTGCTGAGTAATTTTGCTTAACCCTTTATTTTAGCGCACCCGCGCGCCATGGCTGGCCCAATGCCGATATTCTGCTGCAAAACTTGCTCAGTATTCCTGCGGGGAGCGTTCCGGGACTCTAACGTGCAGGTTGCTGACCGGACACATTGCCGAAGGCGCCCCCGACCGTACCAACCACACCGTCGATATGCTGTCCGGGTGTGCCAGTTGTCGTACAGGCGCTCAAAGCCAGAAGGGTAAACAGAAGGGCGCTGGTAAATTTCATAAGTGTTTTTTTGGGAAATAAAAAGGCAGCGTACCAAATTGCCGTCGGCTTGCCTTGTCGGGACGGTAAACGTTGTAACAAGAATACCCTAAAACCGCCCGTTTGATAGCGATCGTAATAAATGGCACGCCGCCACGCTACACCTGGAAGGCAGCGGGCTCGGCGTGACGCACCATCAGTTGCACATTTACAACGCCATTCCAGGCATTGGGTGCAATTTCGTAGATAAGATCAGTGTATTCCGGCAATGTCTCGGCATGATTGAACCAGATCGCATCGTAGTGCTGGTTCATGCGTTCCAGGCGCAATTTAAGGTGTTTTTCCTTGAGCAGGCGCTGATTGAGCACCCTGAACGTGTCCCGAAAGAGCGGGGGAGGAAAACCTGCACCCCAAACATGCTCGTGCAACATACCGGCCACTTCTGCTGTCGTAAAAAGGGGGTCCAAAGACCCGTCGGTCTCGATCAGCGGCTCAAAGCTGTCTTTGCCGCTGATGCGGCGCACTGCCAGGTCAAAGGCCTCTTCGAATTCGGCAAAAGCCTCTTGCCGCAGCGTCAGGCCGGCGGCCATGGC
>JBOIGK010000011.1:0-2670 GCA_050742695.1 Advenella sp.
GCGGGGCACATCTGGCCACTGTTCCTGCAAGCGGGACAGGCCCAGGTATTCAGGACGGAAATCATGACCCCACTGCGAGACGCAATGGGCTTCGTCAATCGCAAACAGGGCAATGCGGCCCCGCTCCAGCAGGCGCATGCAGCGATCGGTCAAGAGGCGCTCGGGGGCAACATAGAGAAAATCCAATTCGCCGCGCGCAAACGCATTTTCGACCTCGCGAATGGTCTCCCATTCCTGGCTGGAATTGAGAAAGGCGGCACGTGCACCCAGTTCGCGCAGGGCATCGACCTGGTCCTGCATCAATGCAATAAGCGGAGAGACCACGATAGCGGTACCGGGGCGGATCAGCGCAGGCACCTGGTAGCACAGCGATTTGCCAGCGCCGGTTGGCATAAGCACCAGCGCATCGTGGCCTGCGACCAGATGTTCGACAATGGCCTGCTGCTCGCCACGAAAGGAATCGTAACCAAAAACACGTTTCAGGACAGACAGCGGGGTGGTGGAATCAGACACTAGAAATGAGACACAAAAATAAAAGCCGGTAATTAACTGACAAGGTTTAAGCCGCAGCGATCGTCGATCTGCTGTCCGGCACAGGGATTAAGCTATTATAATCGTTATACCGCTACGGAGAGTTCGATATGAAAATCACACATGTGCTGACAGGGGCCATTGGTTGCCTGCTTGCCGTTGCTGCGCAATCTGCGCTGGCAAAAATCCCGGTGTATGTCTTTGGCAATACGCCCAATGATCCGATCGGCACCTACATTACGGCGCAGATCCGCAACCAGATTGCCAGCTCGCCCACGCTTGCCCTGGTCAGCGATATGAATCAGGCGGTCGCCCGCTTAAATCTGCAAAGCGCAGACCCCACGCGCGAAGGCCGATTTACCGCCATTGCGGAAAATGTGGACATCGTCAACGCCGCCTCGCCCATCAATCCCTGGCTCAATATCCAGCAGCACATCCGTATCTGCCTGTCTGAATCGAGCGGCAGCTGCGCCACCACCATTGTAAATGACCTGACCTCCGTGGCCCTGCAATATGGCCCGCCCCTGCAGCAAAAGCTGGGCAGATAGGCGCGGCAGTCAGCCGACAGGCTGTCTTCACGGCCCTCGCAGACGCGGCCTCATGAGTCCAGATGCCGCGCAATTGCTATACCAGTTCTCTGTTGCCCTTGCGCCAGACAAGGACAGCGATATACTGTTGCATCGAATCGAATATCACAGGACCTGCGGGTCCGCAAGCGAATCACACCATGAATATTGGCATTGCCGGCGCCGGGCTGTTGGGGCGCATCCTCGCCTTGGTGCTCTCACGCCAGGGGCACCAGATTTCCGTATTTGACCCCGCCACGTCCGCACAGGCACGGGTAGCGGCCGGCTGGACTGCCGCAGGTATGCTCAGTCCCATTGCCGAACTCGAAAGTGGCGATGCCGACGTATTCGACATGGGCTTGCGCTCCATCGAGCTGTGGTCGGCACTGGTTCCCACGCTGCGCCTGCCGGTGCAATTTCATGTGCGGGGCAGCCTGCTGGTTGCGCATCGCGGCGATGAAGGAGCGGCAACGCGCCTGACCT
The DNA here is from genome assembly GCA_050742695.1 of Advenella sp. Taxonomy (GTDB): domain Bacteria; phylum Pseudomonadota; class Gammaproteobacteria; order Burkholderiales; family Burkholderiaceae_B; genus Advenella. Next base: position 1,581 of record JBOIGK010000011.1, read on the forward strand.
CGCTGCTGGAGGCCAAAGCACCGCAACATGCGCGCCCGCAAATGCTCACCCGTGATCAATTGCAGTCGCTGGAACCGTCGATCCAGGGCCCCAGTCACGCCTGGATGCTGCAAGGCGAAGGGCAGATCCATACGGTCCAGGCCATGCAGGCGCTGGCCGAATCTGCCGAGAACACCACCTGGCACTGGGGAACCCCCGTGATCAGCCTGAAACCCGGGCAGTTGCAGACGGCGCAAGGCGTGCATGCGTTTGACTGGGTATTCGATGTGCGCGGCACCGGCGCCCGGGAGCGTCCTCACGCCAACAGTCATCAACTGAACTGCCGCAATGTACGTGGTGTACGAGGGGAAATTTTCTGGGTGCAGGCCAGCAGCCTGACCCTTGGCCGGCCCGTTCGCCTGCTGCATCCGCGTTACCGTGTATATATCGTACCGCGCGCGCCCGATACAGTGGTGGTGGGCGCCAGTGAAATCGAAAGCGAGGACCGCTCGCCGGTATCGCTGCGCAGTACTGTGGAATTGCTGACGGCCGCTCATAGTGTGCTGCCCGAGCTGGCCGAAGCGCGCCTGATCCACTCCGAGGTCAATTTACGCCCTGCCCTGCTGGACAATCTGCCCCGTATCGAGAACGAACAGGGCCTGACACGCATCAACGGATTGTTCCGCCATGGCTGGCTGATTGCGCCCGCCGTCGTGGAAAAGGCCCTACAATCAATATTTGAACCCGATTTCAATCTGATTCAAACGGCATGAGCACTATTCACATTTCCGTCAACGGAACCGAACACGACATCGGCACCGGCACTACCCTGGCCCAGCTGATTACGCATTTGCAAAGCACGTCCGGCCAGGCCGATGACCCCGCTGCCATTGCCACTGCGGTCAATGAAGTTTTTATTCCCCGACTGAAGCGCGGCGACACCGTATTGTCCGACGGCGATCAGGTATTTACTTTCAGCCCTATCACCGGCGGCTAACCCGCCTGCATCACGATTATGAAACCATTTGCTATAGCAGACACATTGCTGGAGAGTCGCTTCTTTCTGGGCACTGCAGGCTACCCGTCACCCAAAGTATTGCAGGACGCAATC
>JBOIGK010000012.1:0-2114 GCA_050742695.1 Advenella sp.
TGGTGGCCATCCCGGAAGACCTCTATGACGCGGCCCGGGTGGACGGCGCCGATCGCCCGTGGGACCGCTTTTTTACCGTCACCCTGCCATTGCTGGGTCCCACCATGCTATTTGTGATCGTGACCTCGAGCATTACCGCGTTCAAGGTCTTCGATACCGTTGCTGTGCTGACTCGGGGCGGTCCGCAGGCAGCCAGTGAAGTCATCCTTTACCAGATTTACCTGGAAGGGTTCCAGTATTTGCGCACCGGCAGTGCGGCAGCCATGACTGTGCTGTTCCTGGCCTGCATTCTGGTTCTGTCCTGGCTGCAAACCAGGTTAACCGAGAAAAAGGTTCATTACCTATGACACCGCAACCACGGTATGGCGCCCGCCTCTTATCACAACTGACATTGTCGTCCTGCCTGCGCCACGGCACATTGCTCGTGCTGGCGCTGATCATGCTGTTCCCTTTCTACTGGATGATCGTGACTGCCTTTCGCCCGGCGCAGGAAGTGTTCTCGGGGTCGTTCAACTGGCTGCCGCAGCAGTTTGTCGGCTGGGATAATTTCCGCACCGCCCTGGCCGATGCGCCTTTGCTGCGCTACATGCTCAATGGCGCGATCGTCTGCGCCGGTGTCCTCGTGGTGCAGCTTGCAACCGCCATACCTTGTGGCTGGGCATTGGCGCGCTACCGGTTCCGGGGCGATCGTGTCCTGTTCGGCGCCGTCCTGCTTGGCTTGTGCATTCCCATCCAGGTGCCGGCCATTCCGCTCTTTCTGGGACTGGCCGCAACCGACCTGCTCAACACCTATTTTGCCTTGATGGTGCCCTTCTTTCTGTCGGTGTTTGCCATCTTCCTGTTCAGACAATCATTCAAGGTTTTCCCGGAAGATATCGTGCAGGCTGCGCGACTGGACGGCCTGTCTGAAATGGCTATCCTGTGGCAGATCGTCGTACCTGCCAGCAAGCCGGCCATTGCCGCCTTCTCGGTCTTTTCCGTCACCAGTCACTGGAACGATCTTTACTGGCCGCTGATTGTCATCACCAACGCAGAACTGATGACGCCGCCGCTCGGATTGGCATCCTTTGCCGATCCCGAGATCGGCGCCAACTTCGGCGCGCTGATGGCCTCTGCAACGATTGTGACGTTGCCGTTGATGATTCTCTACCTTTTTATTCAACGCCATTTTATTCAGGGCGTGACCAATACAGGCGTCAAGTAAGGATGCCGGCTTCGGACCAGCGGGTCGGAAGTTTTTTTCTGGAGTGCGAGTGATATGAAAACTGTTTTTCGGATATGGATGGGGCTGTCAGTCAGCACCTTGTGCGCGGTAGCGGCCCAGGCCGAAACCATTACGCTTGATGCCATGCATGCATGGCCGGGTCATAATCCTTTTTATGAAAAAGTTGCGCAAGCATTCACCAAGGAGAACCCCGATATTATCGTACGCTTTCGTGCGTCGCCGCCCTCTTATGACGAAGCGCACCAGGCGGTGATGCGCAGCATGATGACCGGGCAGTTGCCCGACGTCTACTTCTCCGGCTTTCATCTATTGCCCGAACTGGTACACGCGCTGCAGCGGCGCAAGCAGGCTGTCGATCTCAAATCGTTTATAGACAAAGAGCAAGGCCAATGGCTTGAGACCAACTACGAACCGTCTGTGCTGAAGCTGGCCCAGGTGCAAGGCACGCAGTACGGGCTGGCCTTCAATGCCTCCACACCGGTCATTTTTTACAATGCAGATCTGGTCAAAAAAGCCGGTGGCGACCCGGATGCATTTCCGACAGACTGGCCTTCGCTGGTTGCCCTTGCCGCGAAAATCGCCAAGACATCAGAAGGCATTAACGGCATGGCCTATGATGTGCATGCCTGGCCCGACGACTGGCTCTGGCGTGCCCTCATCATGGAACAGGGTGCGCCCATCATGAACCCGGATGGGAAAACCGTGGCATTCAACGGTCAGTCCGGCTTGCACGCATTGCAAAAGGCCCGCAGCTTTGTAACCGACGGCGCCATGGCCTTGCGTGATTTTGACCAATCGCGCCAACAGTTTGTATCAGGCAAGCTGGGCTTTATTTTTGCCTCTCCCAATAGTGCCAAGGCATTTTCTGAATTGATCGGCTCGCGCTTTG
>JBOIGK010000013.1:0-1790 GCA_050742695.1 Advenella sp.
TGTACTGTGGATATGCGGAAAAATCGCAAGCCGGTAGCCAATTGCGATAATGGACCCCACGATAATACCCTTGAGCAGGAAAGGCGCCACGATTTGTGGCTTGACCATGGAGCCGAGCACCAATGAGAACATGGCCGTTGCCAGTGCGGTCATTTCGCCAATAAAGGAACCACCCACATAGGCCAGCGACGCAGACACCAGTGTGATAAGGCCACACAACAGGCCGGTCTGACGCGCCAGCCCCCAGTTGGTGGCGGGGGCCAGCATGGGCGCATCCGGCCTGAACACAAACCGCTCCGAATCCTGGTCCGACGTTAACAGCCATTTGGCGCCTTTTAACAGACGTTGCAGATGCTGCGCCAGGGGTGAGTCTGTGGCCTGGGCCAAGGCCAGCGCCTCGCCTATATGTTGAGTGCTCAGGATTTGATCGGCATTGTCTTTGGTCAGCGTGGCAATAGCCAACAGCGCATTGCCCAACTGCGGCGCCACGGGACGGCCCGGCCGGTTGTGCGTATGCAACCGGCGCGATGTCGCCAACAGGCCGATCGTAGAGACGATCATGGCATTGATCACCCGCTTGTTTTGTGCGGCAGCGGGCGACCCGGCCAGGATTGCGATGCCGGATGCTTCCAGCCGACCGATCTTCTGCAGAATCTCGGCCTCTTGTGCAGCGCCGTCTTTTGTTGCTCCGTTAAGCGTGGTTCCTAGAAGATAGCAGGCGCTTGCCGCCACTTCGCATGCAGACAGGTAGAACCGATCACGATCGGCATTGGGTGTGAGCAAGGCGGACGATAGGGTGATCATCAGCACCCCGATAAACGTACACTCCACCCGGGCCAGCGCCAGTTGCATATAATTCTCGGGTGCGAACATACAGGGAATGACCACGACCACAGCTGTAATCCCGGCCATCAGCGCCGCATACGATTGAACCCCCTAAAGCAGGTGGGTCAGGGCGCCAAACACCGCCACCCACAGCGCCAGCATCAACAGCGCAGCAATGGGGGCGTCCTGTATGAAATGAATCATGCCAAACCCGGCCAATGCGCCCAGCGCCGTACCTACGACCCGATACAGTCCCCTCTCGAACGCCAGTCCGCGGGTCGCCTGGGCGACAACGAAGACTGGCATGGCTGCCCAGAACGGGTTGGGAATATGCAGAAAAGAAGCAATGGCAAACGCCAGCCAGGCGCTAAGGGCAAGTTGCAGCCCGTAAACCACACCTTGCCTGTCCAGCCCGATTTTTTGGGCGAGAAAGCGAGGAGGATTTTCATTTGTCATAGGACTGCGCTGTACGGGATCAACCGTGAATGTGGCTGTCGGTTCGAAACTTGTTGGGCTTGATTGAATCGGCGTCGTTTTTCAGCGCGATCCAGGATAAGCCCGTGGCGGCTTTCTCACCCTTGATGCGCTTGTAGAAATTACCGTTGATCTGCGTGGTTGCAATCAGGTAGTTACGGAAAGAATCAAAAAGCTTGCCGTCCACCTTCTCGTCTGGCGCCTCACGCCAGAACTCATCTAGTGTTCCCTGGTAAGTCAGCCCCTTGAAATCATACATGGCACGGCCGCACACTTTGAGCGGGGAGCCGTGCAGCAAGGCTGACAGACCGACTGTGCTGTTTACCACGACAGTACCAATGGCATGATCCAGTAGGGAAGGCAAATGCTGGTCATGAATGTAATGGACGCGACCGGACAAATCGTAAAGAAACTCCAGTTGCTGCAGCCAGTTGGAATAATCGTTATAGCCGCGATCCATGGGGTGGTGCTTGATCACCAGGTGGGTACCC
>JBOIGK010000014.1:0-4735 GCA_050742695.1 Advenella sp.
CTGACGGCAACCTGCCTGTACAACGCCTCTTTACCTTTGTTTTTTACGTCGATTTTTTTCAGATAAAGCACGATATCTCCGCCAAAATAAAACTATACCCCTTCCGATTTTGAAGCTGCTTCCCATACCGAAGACCAGCCAAGGGACAGGCTGGCGGCACGCTCGGCAGCCAGAATCAGGCTTTCTTCACGTGCAATGTTCTGACCGGCAATATCAAACGCGGTGCCGTGATCCACAGAGACGCGTACAACCGGCAAGCCAACTGTGATATTTACACCGTCATCGCCGTATACTGCTTTAAATGGCGCATGACCCTGATCGTGATAGCACGCGACCAGAAATTTCCATTTGCCTCGCACAGCCTGCGGCCAGAGCGCATCTGCCGGAATGGGTCCCACAGCATTGATACCTGCCGCTTTGGCCCGTTCGATGGCAGGCGTTAATATAGCACTGTCTTCAGTACCGAAGATATTGTTTTCGCCGGCATGCGGATTCAGGCCAGAGACGGCAATCGGCTCGTCCTGGCGGTTAAGGGCTTTGGAAAAAGCATGAACCAGTTGCAAAATATCGTCCATGCGCTTGGGGTTCACATCGTCGATGGCTTGACGCAACGACACATGCGTGGTCGCATGAAATACATACAGATCGCCGGCCGAGAGCACCAGAGAATAATTTTTGACGCCGAACTCGTGTGCCAGCAGCTCGGTATGACCGGGCCACTTATGGCCACCCAGGTGCATGGCTGCTTTGTTCAACGGTGCGGTAACGATGCCGTCTACTTCACCGTTACGGGCCAGGTCACAGGCTTTCATGACAAACAGCGCGGAGCCGGCGCCGGCACGTGCATCCAGCTTGCCCAACTCGACGTCCTCAAGAGACGGTCCGACCTGGATGATCTCGATCGTGCCCGCTTCGTTGGTCGCTTGCCCCGGAGCCGAAATTTCCCGCACCTTGCTCACGTCACCATTCAGGCTCAACACCGCCTTGCGCAGTGCGGCCACGTCGCCGATGACGACAAATTTGGCAATATCGCGCAGGCCAGGATGATTCAACAGCATTTTGGCTGTAATTTCAGGACCAATGCCGGCGACGTCGCCAACGGTTACCGCCAATACAGGCAATTTTTTCGTGCTCATTTGAATTTCCTTTCCGTCAGGGTTTCTGCAGCCTGAATCAAAACATTTTCCGAACCAAAGCCACCGGCCTTGGTCACAATCGGCATGCCTGCATATTCGCCGCCAATCAACGTGCCCAAAGGAACCCCTCCGGACACTTCATCTATCAGGCGGATGCCGGTTGCCTGCAAGGCCGACATCACCTGCTCGGCACCGTCGCCGCCGGTAGCGATCAAACCGCGGACCTTGCCGGCGCGTACAATCGCCAGTGCCAGTTGGCCAAGACGACGGGCAACCAGGGCCGAAGTCAGCCCGGGCACCTGGCGAGCAGGCGCCAGCAGCACCAGAATCCGGCTGGCATCGTCGCCGCCGGCGACACGTGCAAGCATCTGCTGCTGCCATGACTGCCACAGGACATCATCACCCAGCACTTGCGGCTCGGCAGTCAATACTGTCGCACCGTGCTCTTGCAGCGCTGTCACCTGCGCGCGCGTGGCGCTGTGTTGCGAGGTCACCACGGCCAGAACGATGTCACCTGAATCAGGGTCACTGGCCCACGCTGCAGCCATCGCCATCGCCAGTCCGCCAGCGCCAACCGGCAGCGCACGCTCGCCAAGCATTACAATGGCCTGCGCCAGCCGTTTCAGGTCAGCATCTGTACGCGCGTCCACAACCACAATCGGTCCGCCACTGCCGATTTTCTGCGCAAGCGTGGCTGGGGTATCGTCTTGCGTCGGGCTGACCAGATTGCAGTCGAGCATCACCGGCACGGAACTTTCCGTGACGGGAGTGACCGGATCGGTCCCTGCCGAGGTTTCTGTTACCGGCGTGCCGTTTACCAACAACACGCCATTTTCCAGTGTTCTGCCGGTGGCGGGATAGGCCGGACATACCACGGCGATCGCATTCTTATGCCATTGCTGGCGGGCCGCTTCAATTTCCGCTGCGAATGCCCCACGCAAGGTGGAATCCACTTTCTTGAATACATGGCGAACGTCATGCCGGCGAAAGGTCTGCATTTCGCGGGCAACCGCCTCGGCTGCCGCCTGCGGTGCCATGGCGCGGCTGTTGCTGTTGACCGAGACCACTTGCGCTTGCATATCGCCCAGCGCAAAAGCCTCCTCGGAACCACCAACATACAACTGTGTTTCCCAGCCACAGCGAACGAACTGCACGGCCGAATCTCCAGCGCCGGTCAGATCATCCGCAATGATTGCTATCTGCGGCTTCATAACTTCGCAGGTTCCCCGGCAGTCGCAGCAACGCCCGAGATACCGTCATCTACCGGTTTTAATTCACCGGATTTTTTCAGGAAATAAGAAGCCAGCAAGGGTGCCATGATTGAACTGATCAGCACGCATGCCGCAACCTGCGCGGTCGCCGTTTCGACATAGACCTGAAAGCGCGGATCAGCAGCAGCAACAATGGCCGGTGTCGCAATAGCGTTGCCAGCGGTCGTGCCGGCGGCAAAGCCGATGCCGCTTTTACCGCCGCGTCGCAGGATGAGTTTGTACCCCATATAAACCAGAAAACCGGTAATGGGGCTGATCAGAAAGCCCAGGATGATGCCGGTCGTGCCGCCACTGACGATCGCCGACAGATTGATGCCGGTACCCAGCGCAAATGCAAAAAATGGAATCACGATATTGGGCACGGGATCGAGCACCTTGCGCCATTGCAGGTCCAGATTGCCGACCAGAACGCCCAGCAGGAAAGGCACCAACGCCGCGACAAGCGCGATTAACGGAATATCACCCAGGCCCGAAGCACCCAGAAACAGCAGACTGAAAAATGGCCCATCATTCACCGCGCTGGCCACATAGGCGCCCCGGTCCCGGGCATCGCCATACTGACCGGTAAAAGCCAGCCACAGACCGCCATTACTGTTGTCGAATGCTGCCAACAGCGCCAGGATAGAGACACCCCATACGCCATCAATACCCACGAAGCTGCCCAGCAGCACAATCAGGCTGGCCGGAATAATCGTTTTACAAAAAAGAATGGTGCCTGCCGTTGCCAATATCGGGCCGCCAGTGCGCATATTGACCTGCGTACCGGTCGCAAAAATAAGCAATGCAATCAGCGGCATGGCACTGTTTTTAAACAGCGCGGTAGTAAAGCTGCCAATACCAAGGGCTTCGGGAGCGAATGTCCCCAGTATCGAGCCCAGAATCAGGGGAATAAGCATCAATCCACCAGGGATTTTCTGCATGGTTTGGAACATGGGAAATATTGAACGCTCTTGTGTCATCATCCGACCCAGCCTTTTGATCAAAGGGGAAGTATTAAAGAAAATGAATAGTCTGGTGCATGGCTTGTTGATCGTGCTTCTTATCTTTGCCATGGCTCTGTACGTACAACCTGTACGTACAGGTGCGATTATTGTCTTTTCAAATCGGCTTGTCAATCCAATGCGGATCTCCGGCGGAATTTTTTCGTACGCTGATCGCAGCTTCTTGTGCTTAATGCAAGTGAAATAGTCTGCAAGGTGCGGACCGTGGCCGAGACCCCGACCGTGACCGGCCGGGTCATCGTTTGCCTGAAATTCGCCTCAGAACCACACTAAAAATCCGTTTATGGCGTGGCCCGGGGTTGGACCGGGCGCACGCACGCGCTCAGACGTCAATGTCGAGCAATCGCAGCTTCTGGGACAGGACTTTACACGCTTCCATGAGCGGTTCAATATATGTTTTGCGACGATCGGCAGCAATGCGAAACAGGGGGATACTGATGCTGATACATGCTACGGGACGGGCATGCTGGTCAGTAATGGCGCAGCCGTAACAAAAAATATCGCGCTCGTTCTCTTCACGATCTTCTGAAAACCCCTGTTGTTCGATATCACGAATCTCCTGATACAGTGCATCGGCGCCAAGCAATGTATTGTCTGTGAATTTTTCAAATGTGATCGCACCAACAAGCCGGCGCCGGTGCGCATCATCCTTGAGCGCGGCAAGATATGCCTTGCCGACTGAACTTGAATAGAAAGTGACCTGGCTGCCCAGCCGCGAATTCATGCGCACCGCCTGCGGGCTTTCCAGTTTGTCGATGTAGGTCATCGTACCATTGACCGGTACGGCCAGATGAACGGTTTCACTGGTCAGATCGCGCAGCGCCATCAACTGCTCCCGACAAACCTTGCGAAGATCGGAGCTTTCCAGCGCCTGGCTGGCCAGACTGATCAGGCGCGGTCCCAGACCAAACAGCTGCCCGCCTTTATTGATGATCAGGCCTTCGGCCAGCAAAGCATCCACGATCCGGTATAGCGTCGGTTTGGGATAGCCCACCGACACGCTCAGATCCTGAATCGTGACGCCCGGTCCGGCATTGCCTGCGATGGCATCCAGTACACGCATGAATTTGGAGAAGGAAGCGGTGCCGGCCACCGGCTGACCAGCCTTGTCCTGCGGGGAAATCATTATTGTCATGATGAAAATTCAAGTTACCATATAGCCACCATCAACCGGCATGATAACACCCGTCATGAATGAAGACGCGTCCGAGCACAGAAATGTGACGGCACGCGCCACGTCTTCGGGTGTCCCCCAGCGCTTGAGCGGTGTGCGGTCCAGAATGGGCCGGGCCCGGCTCTCATCGTTCTGCAGCGCTTCAGTCAGGGG
>JBOIGK010000015.1:0-5186 GCA_050742695.1 Advenella sp.
CGCAGAATCCGGCCCAGCATATTGATTTGCTGGAGCTGCTTTACTATTGCCTGGTGCTGGGCTTTGAGGGTCGCTATCGGGTCGTCGATAATGGTCGCTCGCAACTGGAAACGTTGCGCCAGCGCCTGTTGCTTATCTTGCGCAACGCGCGTGGCCAGTATGCCGCCGCCCTGTCTCCGCACTGGCAGGATGCGCCGATTTTAAATAAGGTGCGGCGTCTGCCGATTCCCTTGTGGGTATTTACCGTGCTGGCCGCCGCGCTGGGTTTTCTGTCGTTTCTTGGCTTGCAGTGGAGCCTGGGAGACCGTTCGGACAAACTGTTTGCAGATGTCATTAAAATCAAACCGCCGACGGTGCAGATCAGCGCACCGCAGGTCAAGCGCGAACCGGTCAAAACCGACAGGCTTGCGCCATTTCTTGCACCTGAAATACGCGAGAATTTGCTTACCGTTCGTGACGAAGCCGATCGCAGCGTGATTGTGCTGCGCGGCGATGGTCTGTTCGAGTCAGGTGCCGATGCCATTCGCTCGCAATATCTGCCTGTGCTCTCGCGCGTGGCCGATGCGCTCAATTCCGTTCAGGGCAATATCCTGGTCACCGGATACAGTGATAATGTACCGATCAAGACCATTAAATACCCCTCCAACTGGGAACTGTCCCAGGCCCGTGCCGATGCCGTCAAGAAGCTGCTGGATGAACGTTTGACCAATAAACTCAGGGTGCGTGCGGAGGGCCGCGGAGAGGCCGATCCGGTGGCGCTGAACGATACGCCGGAAAACCGGGCGCGCAATCGACGCGTGGAGATCACCTTGCTTGTTTCGCCTGTTGCGCCGGGCTCATCTGCCCCGGCTGATCCTTCTGCCATGCCCGAACGGGGAGCGAACCGATGATCAGTCGCTTTTTCAGTTTTCTGTTCAGTCGTGGTTTGTGGGTTTTTCTCGGACTGCTGGTCATCTCGTTCCTGATCTGGACGGTGGGCCCGAGCCTGTCGGTCAATAACTGGTATTTGCTCGATTCCCAGGAGGTGCGTCTTTGGGTGATCGGCACCATCTGGGGCATCTGGTTGTTGCGCATTATCTGGCGCAAGTGGCGTGAAGGGCGGCTGAATGCGCAACTGCTGGGGCAATTGCGCAAGCCCAGGCCCGAAGCCGAACTCAAGGCGATGCCCGAAGCCGAGCGGGCCGAGATCAAGGTCTTGTCCGAGCGGTTCGACGAGGCCATTACGCTACTGCGCAATTCGCGTTTTGAAGCCGGCGAAAATAAATCGCCGCTGGCGCGCTTTTCCAAGCAATATCTGTATCAATTACCCTGGTACGTATTTATTGGCGCACCAGGCTCGGGAAAAACCACTGCGCTGGTCAATTCGGGCCTGAATTTTCCCCTGGCGGACCGCTTCGGCAAAGTTGCGCTCAAAGGCATCGGCGGCACCCGCAATTGTGATTGGTGGTTCACCGACGAGGCCGTGTTGCTGGATACGGCAGGCCGCTATACCACGCATGAAAGCGACCCCACCGGCGATGAGCAGGAGTGGAAGGGGTTTCTGAACCTGCTGACAAAATATCGCGGACGCCAGCCTATCAATGGCGTGATGCTCACGGTGAGCGTGGCCGATCTGTTGAGTGCGACCGACACGGAGCGGGTGGCGCACGCCGCCGTGCTGCGCCGTCGTTTGCAGGAGTTGCGTGAAGAACTGGGTATTCAGTTTCCGGTATACGTGTTGGTAACCAAAACGGATTTGCTGTCCGGATTCGAAGAATACTTTGCGACTTTCAGCCGGCAGGAACTGGATCAGATCTGGGGCTTTACGATTCCGTATGAGCAGGCGCAAAAGCCAGACTTCAAGCTGATGACCGCTTATGATGCCGAGTACGAATTGCTGCAGAAACGGCTTTACGAAGCGCTGCCCGATGTACTGGCTGCGGAACCGGATGACACGCGACGCGCTTTGGCGTATCTGCTGCCACAACAGTTTGCCGGCCTGCGCCAGGTACTGGGGCATTTCCTGAGCGACGTGTTTTCCAGTTCCAAGTTTGAATCGGTGGTGATTCCTCGGGGTATTTATTTCACCAGCGGCACGCAAGGCGGCCAGACGTTCGATCGGGTCACGGGCCAGCTCAAGAAATATCTGAAGATCGAGGGCATCCAGGACCAGGGATCAGGCATTCCGCTGGAAACGGGAAAAAGCTACTTCCTGCATAATCTGCTCAAAGACGTGGTCTTTCCCGAATCCATGCTGGCCGGCCTGAACCTGAAATGGGAACGCCGCTACCGCACGATCCAGTGGGGCGGCTATGTGCTGCTGACTGCCGTTCTTGCCATTTGTCTGCTGGTGTGGCTCAACAGCTACCGGAACAATCGTAACTATCTTGAGCATGTCGGTGACAAACTGCCTGGCTTTAATCAACTGAGCCGGGATATCAAGATTACTGAATCGGGCGATGTGCTGGGTCTGGTGCCGTTTATGAATGCGACGACAGAACTGCCCAATGGCAAAGACTTCCCGGCCGAGAGCCCGCCTGTCTGGAATACTTTTGGCCTGTATCAGGGCAGCAAGATCGCTGCGGCGGCCAATAGTATTTACGATGAGACAATCAAACAAGTCCTGTTGCCGCAAGTGTCGCGGCGGATTGAAAATGCGCTGGAAAACGCGCCGCCCGACGATCTGGAATACTCATACGAGGCCTTGCGCGCCTATCTGATGATGTACGATACCGAGCATTATGATCCGTCGTTTTTGCAGTCGTGGGTGCTGTCCGATATGCAGAAAATTCTTCCGGCTGGCTACACCACACAGGATTATGATCAACTCAAACTGCATATCAACCGGCTGTTCAACAACGGCGTGATGTCCTCGCCGTTTCCCAAGAATGATGCGCTGATCGAGCGCGTGCGTGGCAATCTTGATCGTCACGCGCTGGCCGAACGGGTGTATAGCCGCATGCTGCGCCTGCTATCCGGCCAGAGCCTGACACAAAGCACGTTTATTACTTTGGGTGGAGCCGAAGCCTCTACGGTTTTTTTTCGCAAAAGCGGCAAGCCCCTCAATGAGGGGATCCCCGGGCTGTATACCTATAATGGCTACTGGAACGTCTTTAGCAAAAGTGTAGAGAATGTTGCTACGCAATTGCGCGATGATGATACCTGGGTGCTGGAGGTCAAGGCAGGCAACTTTGCCGATGGCAGCAATCGTAAGCTATTCGAGGATGTAAAAAAAAGATACTTTGACGACTACGTGCAGTACTGGGACAACTATCTGGCCGATGTGTCGGTACGCAAGTCGCAGACGATGCTGCAGAGCATAGAAATCGCCCGCAGCCTGTCCTCGTCCAATTCACCGCTGGTCAAGTTTGTCAAAGGGGTTGCCCTGGAGACCACACTGCTGCGCGAGGATGAGGCGAATCAGCGCTCACTGATCGACCGGGCACGGGAACGGGTGACCGGCTCGACCCAGTCGCTCGAATCCATGTTCGGCGCGACCGGGATCGACAATCCGATACGCCGGGATGCGACCCAGGAGAAGCTGGAAAAAATTGTCGACAACCATTTTGTGCAGTATCGTGAACTGGCCCGCAGCGCGGGGCAGGGCGTGCCTCCGCCAATCGAGGGTACGACGGGGCTGCTCAATGAACTGTATACCTATCTGACCGCAGCCGATACCGCTTTGCGCAGCCAGAGTCCGCTGCCCCCGGCTGATGTCCTGACCAAGCTGCAAGCCGAGGCGGGACGGGTGCCCCCGGCGGTAGGCGGCGTGCTGACAGACTTGTCGGTCACCGCATCACGCCAGGTAGCCGGCGTGCGTCAGGAAAAGGTGGGTGAAGATGTGAATGCGGTGCTTGGCAATTTCTGTCGCCGTTCGATTGCCGGGCGGTATCCGTTTGGCAACTCGTCCAAGGATGTGGCGCCCAATGACTTTGCGCGCTTTTTTGGTCCCCAGCAGATGATGGACCAGTTCTTTCGCGAAAACCTGGCCAGCCTGGTCGATATGAGTGGCGGCAATTGGCGCTTCAAGCCCGGTATTGATGGCAACAAGGGGGGCGTCGCGGGCTTTTTGGATTCCTTTGAAAAAGCGGCGGTCATCCGCGATGTCTATTTTGCGGCCGGAAAATTGGAGCCGTCGTACAAGGTTGCGGTTCGTCCGATCGATATGGATCCGGAAATCACGCAGATGGTAGTGGAAGTGGACGGGCAGACGCTGACATACGCCCATGGCCCGCAGGTAGGTACGACCATGGAGTGGCCGGGTAAGCAGGGCAGTAACCAGGTCAGTATCAGTCTGCAACCGCAAATCGGCACGTCAGGTATTTCCGCATCAGGCCCTTGGGCGCTGAATCGCCTGCTGGATCGTGCCAGCCTGCGGCAGGGGCGCTCGCCGGAAGTGACGGTCGCCACCTTCAATATCGGTGGTCGTCGGGTGACGCTGGAGTTCGCCGCCTATTCGGCCAAAAGCCCGTTTCGCCTGAGCGATATGCGCAGTTTCAGATGTCCAGGGAAGGGTTAGGCATGGGCGAAATCAGTATTGACCAACTTTCCGAATCGCTGGGCTGGTATGGCAAAATGCCCTCCAGCGGTGATTTTGTGCATCGACGACTCGATCAGAGTCTGATCGGCTGGTGGCACCGCTGGCTCAGTTCCGGTCTGGTTTCCATGCATGAGTCCGTGTTGCTGTCGGCAGAGCAGGAATACCTGAGCGCGCCCATCTGGAATTTCCTGATTCCCGCTTCGCTCGGGTGCGATATGGTGCAAATGGGATGTCTGGCGCCAAGCCGCGACCGGGTGGGGCGCGCCTATCCATTGCTGGCCGTTTTGTATGTGCCGGCAACGCAGTACGAGGCGCAGCAGGTGTCGGGTTCGGGGCGGTTTTACGAGCATCTGGGTCGCAGCCTACTGGCTGCTGTAGGGCATGGCTGCTCGGCCACCCAGTTCGAGCAGAATATTCAGGGGACTCGCGGCATGTTGACGCAAATGCTGACACGCGCTTCTACGCAAATGGTAGAAGACGACGGCAGCAGTGACATACTGGACATTCTGAACGGAGGCCATGAAACTGCGCCGATTGAAAAGCTGGACCAGAACGACTCGCGCTGGCCGGAGCTGGCGCTATGCTTTAACAGCGATGCGCACAACAGTTACTGGTGGACCAACCAGGCCAATGGCGCGGCACAAAAGTCCATGGTGCATGGCGGCGC
>JBOIGK010000016.1:0-2077 GCA_050742695.1 Advenella sp.
ATAGGCCATGATCGTCAGCAGCAAACCAGTTAGAACGGCAAGCACGGTAACTCCAATAATAAGATTGTCATCTGTTCGCGCTCAGCGCATAGTTGCGCCTGGCTAGCCGTTGTGCACGAACGTGAGGGAACTGCAGCAGCGAGCCAGGGTCGACAGGTTTGCCGCTGCGGCGCGATCAGCCCGGGCAGGTGTCGACAGGTTTTAACGCTGCTTGTCTGCATAACGAAATACCAGAATACCCGCCAGTAGCGAGAGGACCGTGCTGACAATGACAGCTGTGATAACGGCGGGCCAGTATCCATCCAGCAGCCTGTAGCTGACCATGATGCCTACCGTCGCAGGTAAGAACAGGAGTGCCAGATGCGAGAGCAGGGCGGGTATATGTCTGGCCATCAGCGTAAACAGGGCTGGCCGAAGTTTAAACGCCAGCAGTAGCAGAAGCAGGCCCACAATAGGGCCGGGCAGAGGCAGGGGCAGCACGCGGCTGACACCTTCACCGGCAAAATAGAAAACTGCAATCACGAGGAGAGATACGAGCATGAGCGTCAATCGTCTGGGACAAAGGTAAGAAGGGTGCTCCATTATACTTTCTTCTTAAGAAGGTAATATTGGGTGTGCAATCAGTATATTTTTTACTTAAAGTTAATGATCAAAGGGCACACCATTGTCGATAAAAGCGCTCATCGTTGCCTTGCTGCGGCGGCTCCCGAATCAGGATTGCGCATCGGTGTGAGATCGGCCCGGGGGATATGGTACTCTTTGAATATTCAGTGACAGAGTCGTTCAATAACAGGATCGGGAGTCAATCCATGAAGCTTAGAAATGCCAGTCTGCTTAAAGACAAATGTTATATCAACGGTAAATGGATCGGTGGCAAGGAGGTCATCGAGGTGACCAATCCGGCAACCGGCAAGCGCGTTGGCACGGTACCCAAGCTGGGTAAAAAGGAAACGGCAGAGGCCATCAAGGGGGCCGATAAGGCCTGGCCGGCATGGAAGGGGCTGACGGCCAAAGAGCGTGCGGCCATTCTGCGCAAGTGGTTCACGCTTATCAATGACAATGCAGATGATCTGGCTTACATCATGACATCCGAACAGGGCAAACCCCTGGCCGAAGCAAAAGGCGAAGTCACCTATGCCGCCTCGTTCGTTGAATGGTTTGCCGAAGAAGCCAAGCGTGTCTATGGCGATACGATTCCTGCGCCGCAAACTTCCCAGCGCATTGTAGTGACCAAAGAACCTATCGGCGTATGTGCCGCCATCACACCGTGGAATTTCCCGGCGGCGATGATTACCCGTAAGGTAGCGCCTGCGCTGGCCGCCGGCTGCACTGTCGTGATCAAGCCGGCATCGCAAACCCCGCTTACCGCATTGGCGCTGATTGAACTGGCCGAACAGGCGGGCATTCCGCCTGGCGTTATGTCTCTTATTACGGGTAATTCGTCTGAAATTGGCAAGGAGCTGTGCACTAACCCACTGGTGCGCAAGGTCAGTTTCACCGGATCGACTGAAGTAGGGCGCCTCCTGATGGAGCAGTCGGCCAGCACCATCAAGAAAGTTTCCATGGAGCTGGGCGGCAATGCGCCATTCATCGTTTTTGACGACGCCGATATTGATGCAGCGGTCGAAGGCGCTATGATTTCCAAATACCGGAATGCCGGTCAGACCTGCGTATGCGCTAACCGTATCTATGTGCAGAAAGGCGTGTACAAGGAATTTGTCAAAAAACTGGTTGCTGCAGTTGAAAAACTGGTCGTGGGCGACGGCACCGGCAAGAATGTACAAATTGGTCCGCTGATCGACGAGAAGGCGGTGGAAAAAGTAGAAAGCCACATCAGCGACGCTCTGGGACACAAGGCCAAGGTTTTGACAGGCGGTAAACGCAGCAAGCTGGGCGGGCTGTTTTTTGAACCTACGGTCATCGGCGATGCAACGCAGGATATGGCGTTTGCCCGAGAAGAGACATTTGGCCCGCTGGCGCCGGTTTTCAAATTCGAAACGGACGAAGATGTCATCAAAATGGCTAACGATACCGAGTTCGGCCTGGCCGCTTATTTTTATGCGCGCGATCTGGGACG
>JBOIGK010000017.1:0-2581 GCA_050742695.1 Advenella sp.
AAACAGCACTCCGGTTTGTCCGTGTTTGCCGGCGTGGGTGAGCGTACTCGTGAAGGTAACGACTTCTATCACGAAATGGAAGAGTCCAACGTTCTGGATAAAGTAGCCATGGTGTTCGGTCAGATGAACGAACCTCCAGGCAACCGTCTGCGTGTGGCTTTGACCGGTCTGACAATGGCCGAGAAATTCCGTGACGAAGGCCGTGATATTCTGTTCTTCGTTGATAACATCTATCGTTACACCCTGGCCGGAACTGAAGTATCTGCGCTGCTGGGTCGTATGCCTTCTGCTGTGGGCTATCAGCCAACACTGGCCGAGGAAATGGGTGTACTGCAAGAGCGTATTACCTCTACCAAAACAGGTTCCATTACATCGATCCAGGCCGTTTACGTTCCTGCCGATGACTTGACCGACCCGTCTCCTGCAACGACCTTCCAGCATTTGGATTCTACGGTTGTGCTGTCGCGTGACATCGCTTCCCTGGGTATTTACCCAGCGGTTGATCCGCTTGACTCCACCAGCCGCCAGCTGGATCCTCAAGTGGTTGGCGAAGAGCACTACGCAGTGGCGCGCGGTGTTCAGCAGACCCTGCAACGCTACAAGGAATTGCGTGACATTATCGCGATTCTGGGTATGGACGAGCTGTCTCCTGAAGACAAACAGGCTGTTGCCCGTGCACGTAAAATCCAGCGTTTCCTGTCTCAGCCGTTCCACGTTGCCGAGGTATTTACCGGTTCTCCTGGTAAATATGTACCGCTGGCTGAAACCATTCGCGGCTTCAAGATGATTGTTGACGGTGAATGCGATGCGCTGCCTGAACAGGCTTTCTACATGGTCGGTACCATCGATGAAGCCTTTGAAAAAGCGAAAAGCTTAAAATAAGGAATAGCTATGGCTACTTTACTCAAAGTAGATGTTGTCAGTGCTGAAGCATCCATCTTCTCGGGCGAAGCCAAGTTTGTGTCTTTGCCGGGTGAAAGCGGTGAACTGGGCGTTCTGCCCGGCCACACGCCGCTGCTGTCCAAGGTCCGTCCTGGTACGTTGAAAATCGTACGTGAAGATGGAACAGAAGAGCTGGTGTTTGTAGCCGGTGGTATTCTTGAAGTGCAACCATTTGGCGTTACAGTCCTGTCCGATACGGCAATCCGTGCGGCAGACCTGGACGAAGCCAAGGCCGAGAAGGCTCGCCAGCAGGCGCTGGAAGCACTCGAGAACGCACACGACAAGCAGGATATTGCCGCTGTCGAAGCCGAACTGGCCATGCTGGCAGCGCAGGTTGCTGCGGCTCGCCGATTGGCCAACATGAAAAATCGTCACTGATTCTTCATTGTTGCTGCGGTACTGTCAGTAAAAACAAAAGACGCCCAGGTGGCGTCTTTTGTTTTATATCTTCGTGTTTATCGTCGATTCAGTCCGCCAACGCATACGGCGTTCAATTGCTTCGCTTGTGTCTATCTAACAGCGGGTGCATGCTGACGATTTGTAGCGCTGGCTTCAAATCGTCAGGGTCCTTGCTGAATTACTTCGCTTGTGATTTTTCTGCAGCAGCGCGCAGTTGATCCAGCGTGGCGGTGGGGGTTATGGCTTGCGGATCAATCAGACAGTGCAAAATGGCCGGTTTGCCGCTGGCTACTGCTCGTTCAAATGCTGGCCCGAAATCTTCGCTTTTTTCCACCCGCTCTCCATGGCCACCAAACGCTACTGCGTAAGCGGCAAAATCCGGATTCTGCAGATCGGTGGCGCTGACGCGGCCAGGGTAGTGCTTTTCCTGGTGCATGCGTATCGTACCGTACATGCCGTTGTCGAACACAAGCACAATAATATTCAACCCGTACTGTACGGCCGTGGCAAACTCCTGACCGTGCATCAGGAAGCAGCCGTCGCCGGCAAAGCAGACAACCTGCCGCTGTGGCATGACACGCTTGGCGCCTACGGCAGCAGGCGCCCCGTAACCCATCGACCCGGAGGTAGGGGCCAGTTGGGTATTGAAATGATTGAAGCGGTGAAAGCGATGCAGCCAGGTAGCATAGTTGCCGGCGCCATTGGTCAGAATGGCGTCCGGTTCCAGATGCTTTTCAAGATATGCCATGACTTTACCCATTTGCAGGTCGCCGGGCGTGCTTACAGACTGCGGATCGCTCCGTTGCACATAGGCTGCATGGGCTGCGTCAACGTAGTCCTTGCGCGCATCCTGGTCGCTGGCAGAGATCCCGGCAGCGGCATTGACAAACTGGGTCGGTGTGGCGTTGATGGCCAGTGCCGCCTGATAAACGCGGTTCAGTTCCTGACTGTCCGGGTGAACATGAATCAGCGTTTGCTTTGGTACAGGGATGTCCAGCAGTGTGTAACTTTGCGAAGCGATTTCCGACATGCGCCCGCCCACCAGCAGAATCACGTCGGCTTCCTGCGCCATCTTGAGCAGTTTCGGATTGATGCCCAGGCCAATATCACCAACGAAATTGGGGTGTGATGACGGGAACAGATGCTGGCGGCGGAACTGGACCGCTACGGGAAGTTGCTGCTTTTGGGCAAAGCGTACGAAATTATTGACGGCCTCTTGTGTCCAGCGTGAGCCGCCAAG
>JBOIGK010000018.1:0-5621 GCA_050742695.1 Advenella sp.
CGCCGTTCAAGGAGCAGCATCCGGATCTGATGCAGTTCTTTGAAAAAATCCAGTTCACCGCCGATCAATTGAACGGCGCTATTTTGCAGATGACCGAGAGCAAACGCGACGGCACCCGGCAGGCAGAACAATTTATCAAGGAACATCCCGAGGTCTGGCAGCAATGGGTCAGCCCCGAAGCGGCAGACCGGCTGCAGGCATGGACTGGGCAAACAGCAGCGGTAAGCAGCATCTTCCCTGACTGGTCCATCCAGGACAAGCTCAATAGCGGCCTCAAATCTGTCGTGGGTACCTATGGTGAATCGTTTCGGCAGGTCAGTGGATTTCTTACCCGCTATTTGCTCAGTCCGACGGTGCAGGCACTGGCGGCAATTCCAGCATGGCTGATGATTCTGCTCACGGCAGCGTTGGCCTGGCATAGTACACGCTCAATCATTTTTGCAGTGGCGTGCGCTATCGGGCTGTATGTAATTGGGGCCTTTGGCTTGTGGGCCGCATTGCTGCAGACGCTGGCGCTGTTGATTTGCGCAGTCATTATTACAGTGGTCATTGGGATACCCATAGGCATCTTCGTAGCGGCCCGCCCGCGCTTCTATCGTGTGCTGCAACCAGTGCTGGATGTCATGCAGACTATGCCAAGCTTTGTCTATCTCATTCCGGTGCTGATGCTTTTTGGCCTGGGTAATGTGCCCGCGCTTTTCGCAACGGTGATTTACGCCATCGCACCGCTGATCCGACTGACCGCACTGGGTATTTTGCAAATCAGTCGCGAAATGCATGAAACCGGCACGGCATTTGGCACCAATCGCTGGCAAATGCTGCGCTGGGTCATTCTGCCCCTGGCCAAGCCCAGCATCATGGCGGGCATCAACCAGACGGTCATGATGTCCCTCTCGATGGTTGTACTGGCCTCCATGATCGGCGCGCCGGGTCTTGGCGAGCGGGTGCTGGAAGCGGTGCAGACACTGAATGTTGGCCAGGGCGTACAGGCGGGCAGCGCGATTGTTATTCTGGCAGTGATTATTGACCGCATCACCCAGGCCTACGGCAACCGCAGGAGAACACGATGAATACAGAGGCCATTGACGCTACCTTGGGCACAGTGCCAACCGGCGCCGGCAGCCCGGGAATAGACGAACATTTCATTCGTCTTCAGAATATCAACAAGGTGTTTGGCGAGCGCCATAGCAAAGCCATGAAGTTACTGCATCAGGGATCGGACAATGAAGAAATTACCGCTGCAACCGGCTGCCATGTTGCGTTGAGAAATATCAATCTGGACATTCCTTCCAATGGCATTTATTGCATCATGGGCTTGTCGGGCTCGGGCAAATCCACCCTGCTGCGCCATATCAATCGCCTGATCGATCCGGATACCGGTACAGTTCAAATCCAGGACGTGGATGTAACTGCTTTGTCGATACCCGATCTGCAGAAGTTTCGCCAGAAGCGCATCGCCATGGTCTTTCAGCACTTTGGTCTGTTGCCGCATTTTACCGTGCAGCAGAATGCCGAATTTGCCCTGCGCGTGCGCGGTGTACCCAAGCGTGAACGCGCAGAACAGGCGCGCTACTGGCTCAACGAAATGGAGCTGTCGGGCTACGAGGCGCATTATTACGATGAGCTCTCGGGCGGCATGCGACAGCGGGTCGGCCTGGCGCGTGCACTGGCGGCGGGCACCGATATCCTGCTGATGGACGAACCGTTTTCCGCACTCGATCCGCTGATCAGGCGCAAGTTGCAGACACTGCTACTGAATTTGCAGGATCGGTTAAACAAGACAATTGTGTTTATTACCCATGATGTGGAGGAAGCCCGGACACTGGGCGGCACCGTTGCCCTGCTCAATCAGGGCCGCCTGATTCAACAAGGTAGTCTGGAGCAGATGACGGCAAATCCGGCAGATGAATATGTGGCCAGTTTTTTGACTACCTCGGCAGAGGTGTCGTGAGCGTTTCCAGAGACTTTCTGGAGTATGTGCTGGATCTGCTGACTCCGATGGGGCCGATAGCCACACGCAGAATGTTCGGCAGTGTCGGACTGTATCTTGACGGACGCATGTTTGCTATCGTCAGCGGTGAGGACCGATTCTATGTCAAGTCCGATAATCAGACCCAGGGACAGTTCGACGAAGCAGACTGTCCTGCACTGACCTATACCACGAAAAAACCCAACGGGGAAAGCAAGACAGTCGCGCTTTCATTTCGTGCCCCGCCCGAATCAGTTCTGGATGATCGTCAACAAATGTTGGACTGGGCGCAGCTTGGCGCTCAGGCGGCTGCACGTATGCCGGAAAAGAAACAGCGCACACGTTCAGCAGGCTCGCCGGCCGATGCATACAGGCGCCGCAGATGACCACGTAACATAAGCCTGCGCTGTTCAGGAGCGCCCACCGCCCTGAACAGCGCACCAGCATCAATACAGCACTTCCGGCAACCACAGACCGATTTTAGGAAAGACATACAACAGAATCAGCGCCAGTATCTGTATGCCCATGAAGGGCAACATACCCAGGAAGATCTGGTTCAGCGTCACGTGCGGGGGCGCTACGCCTTTCAGATAAAATGCCGACATGGCCACGGGCGGTGAAAGAAATGCGGTCTGCAGATTCAGCGCAACCAGAATGCCGAAAAACAGCGGATCGATATTGTAGTGCGCCAGCAAAGGCAAAAATATCGGCATGAAAATAACGATAATTTCTGTCCACTCCAGCGGCCAGCCCAGCAGAAAAATCACAATCTGCGCAAGTATCATGAACTCCAGCGGCGTCAAGTCCATGGACACGACCCAGGTATTGATGATTTCCTGTCCGCCCAGCAAGGCAAAAGCGGCCGAGAAAATACTGGAGCCGACAAAAAGCCAGCACACCATGGCGCTGGTTCGTGCCGCCAGATACACTGACTCCTTGAGCATCGGCATATTCAATCGCCGGTAGCACAGGGCCAGCAATATCCCGCCAAACGCCCCCATGGCCGCGGCTTCCGAAGGTGTGGCAAAACCAAAAACGATACTGCCGAGCACCGCCAGTATCATAATCGCCAGCGGAAAAAAAGACGCCATCAACATCTTGAAAATTTCCAGCCGGGCAAAGGTGAACCACGCATAGAACGCGATCATCAGCGCCAGCCCAACGACAAACACAATCCAGAAGGTTGGCGATACGCCTGGCGCGTCGGCCTGGGGCGTGGTCGACGCGGTAGCTGCATTCTGTTCAGGCTGGGCTTGGGTGGCGCCTGGCGGCTCCGCTACAGTGCCAGGGGGTTCGGAAACGCCTGCCGGCGGTTCAGCCAATGCAGCACCCGGCGGCTCGGCAAGAGACCCGGGTGGCTCGGCCAGCCCTGATCCGGCCGGCTCCTGCAACGAGCCGGCATACTGCACCGTTGACGGTGCATTGAGCGATCCCATTTCCGTCAGCGTGCTTACCTGTTGCGTGGTGGGCAGTGAAAGTTTGTAGCTAAGCCCTATCACGCAGGCGAACATGATGGCGGGAATCAGGGCGATGAACAATTGCTTGAGTATCACCGAGGCCGGAATGGCGATATTGCGCTCGCCCTTCAGGGCACGCAGCAAGCCGGGGAGTGCCTTGTTGCTGATGCTGTTTTTGATGCTGGCAGCAAATTCGGGCAACGGAATCCGGCGCTCTTCCTCCGACAAGGGCGGCGCCCAGGCAGGCTTTATTTTTGCCACCACAATGATATACACCACGTACATACCGGCAAGCATGAGGCCCGGAAAAAACGCTGCCGCATATAATTTAACAACCGATACCCCCGCCACCGCCCCATACACAATCAACAACACCGAAGGCGGAATCATGATCCCCAGGCAACCGCCCGCAGTAATCACACCGGCCGACAGTTTGACGTCATAGCCTGCCTTGAGCATGGCCGGCAAAGCCAGCAGGCCCATAAGCGTGACCACGGCCCCAACGATACCGGTGGCGGTTGCAAACACCGCGCAGGTAATCACGGTTGCCACGGCAAGCGATCCGGGGATCTTGGCCATCACCAGATGCAGGCTTTTGAACAGCTTCTCGATCAGGTTGGCGCGCTCAACCAGATAGCCCATGAAGATGAACAGCGGAACGGCAATCAGCACGTCATTTGTCATGACGGCGTAAGTGCGCAACACCATCAGATCCAATGTCTGCTCTATGGCAAGCTTGGGACCCATTGCGCGATAGGCAAACAGCGTAAATATGACGCCCATGCCCATCAACGTGAATGCGGTGGGAAAGCCAAGCATAATGGTGACCACAATCAGCGCCAGCATTAACAGACCCAGATGGCCATTGGTGATATCGGCTGGGGCCGGCATGAAAATAACCAGGGCAGCTACAATCGCAATCAGAATACTGATACCGAACCAGGCCTCTTTTCTCATGCTTTATCCCCTTTTTTTGCGATGTACCGGTCGGCTTCCTGAATGTCGGCATCGGTCACGTTGACCATATCTTTCAGTTTATCGACGTCGACTTCTTCAACGTCAATATCCCTGGAGGGCCAGTCGCCGTATCGCAGGCACTGCACGCAACGCACAACCTCGACAATGCCCTGCGTGATCAGCGCAAAGCCGGCAATGGGAATAATGGCCTTGAATGGATAAATAGGCGGGCCATCCGCGGTAATGGTCGAATGCTCGTTGATGGCAAAAGACTCGAATGCATAGTTATAACCGGCCCACACCAGGGCAATAACGCCGGGGAAGAAAAACAGGATATACAGAATGAGATCAAGTAGCGCCTGCAGGCGTGGCGGAAAGAATCCATAGAGCACATCACCGCGCACATGACCGTTCTTGCCCAATGTGTAAGCACCCGCCATCATGAACAAGGCGCCATACAGCATATTCATGACATCAAATGCCCAGGCGTGCGGATTTTTAAAGGCATAGCGGGAGAAAACTTCGTAAGTGACAAACAGCGTGAGAATCAGCGCACACCAGCCGAACAGCTGTCCGATCCAGGTATTGACCTGATCGATACGGTGGAGAACTCTTTTCATCAACTAACTCCTGGGACAGAGCAATAAACAATCCCTTGCGCCGAATGCGGGTTGTCATTCAAGAAGCGGCTGGCGCAACACCAGGCAATCGCACTGAATCGGCCATAGAGCAGGCACATCCAGTGATCATCCGGTCATAGCGAACAGCACGCCGACGCGACAGGAACCGGCACCGGCAGTCATCGCCGGCGCCATCTGTCGGGTGCCTAGCCCGCAGCCTTCTTCACAAAGTAATGGTTATAGGCCATACGACGATTGTTATTGGTATCCATATCCCAGGCCACTGCCCGCTCGGCGAATTTGCGCTGCGACTGTTCAATTTCCTTGAATAGCGCATTGTTTTCCGCTTTCTTGGTGATGATGTCATCCCAGGTGGTCAATTGCTGTTGCAGGATGGCGTCGGGCGTCTTGTAGAACTTGACGTTGTCCTCTGTTTTGAGCTTGATATAGTCCTGAGAGTAACGGTCAATCGCTTTCCACGACATATCAGCCGAGGCCGCTTCGACCGCATTCTGAATGATCGACTTCATTTTGTCGGGCAGGCTATTGTATTTGTCCTTGTTGAAGGTAATTTCAAATGTCTCGGAAGATTGGTGAAAGCTTTGCAGCATGCAGATC
>JBOIGK010000019.1:0-1439 GCA_050742695.1 Advenella sp.
CGCTCGCCAAGCGGGCAGATAGCATGGATAATAACTATGAACCAGACGCAACCGATATTGGAGACACAATGAGCAATTCAATTTCACAGCAGGGCAGTGACGACATCGCCTTTCACATGCATCCCTACACCAATGCGATCACGCATGCGTCACAGGGGCCATTGGTTATCACCCGCGGTGATGGCATTTATGTGGAAGATGAAAACGGCAAAAAATACATCGAAGCCATGGCCGGGTTGTGGAGCGTTGCTGTCGGTTTCAGTGAACAG
The DNA here is from genome assembly GCA_050742695.1 of Advenella sp. Lineage (GTDB taxonomy): Bacteria > Pseudomonadota > Gammaproteobacteria > Burkholderiales > Burkholderiaceae_B > Advenella. Next base: position 270 of record JBOIGK010000019.1, read on the forward strand.
CGACTGGTGGATGCCGCCATGCGCCAGATGCAGACGCTGCCGTTCTATCATTTGTTTACTCACAAAACGCATGAAGCAGCTGTCCGTTTTGCCAAAACCCTGATTGACCTGGCGCCGGTGCCCATGAGCAAGGTGTTCTTTACCAATTCCGGCTCAGAAGCCAACGACACGGTCATGAAGCTGCTGTGGTATCGGTCCAATGCACTGGGCCAGCCGAACAAGAAAAAACTCATCGCCCGCCATAAGGGCTATCATGGGGTCACCATCGCGTCGGCCAGCCTGACCGGCTTGCCGGGCAATCACAAAGGTTTTGACCTGCCCATTGAACGCGTATTGCATACGACATGTCCTCACTACTGGCGCGAAGGGCGGGACGGCGAAACCGAAGAGGAATTTGCCACCCGCATGGCGGCAGATCTGGAGGCGCTGATCCAGAAAGAAGGTCCCGACACCATCGCGGCGTTCTTTGCTGAACCGGTCATGGGTGCGGGCGGGGTCATTGTGCCGCCGAAAACCTACTGGGAAAAAATCCAGGCCGTGCTGAACAAATATGATGTGCTGCTGGTGGCCGACGAGGTCATTTGCGGGTTTGGGCGCACCGGCAAAATGTTTGCCAGTGAAACCTACGACATCAAACCTGATGTGATGGTGCTGTCCAAGCAGATTTCTTCTTCGTATCAGCCGCTGTCAGCCATATTGCTCAACAGCCGCATGTTTGATCCGATTGCAGATGAAAGCAACAAGCTGGGCGTGCTGGGGCATGGTTTTACTGCCGGCGGCCATCCGGTGGCGGTTGCCGTGGGTCAGGAAAACGTGAATATCATTCGCGAAAGAAATCTTGTACAAAATGCATCTGTGACAGGTGCGCATCTGCAGCAACGACTTGCCGGCCTGATTGATCATCCTTTGGTGGGCGAGGTGCGCGGAGTGGGCCTGATCGCGGGCGTAGAGCTGGTGACTGACAAGGCGGCCAAAACGGCATTGGCCAGCCCCGGACAATTGGGCACTGCTGTAGGCCGCAAGCTGCAGGAACTGGGTGTGATTACGCGCAATATCGGTGATACCCTGGCGTTTTGCCCGCCGTTGATCATTACCGCCGAGCAGGTGGACACCCTGGTCGACGCGGTCACGCAGGCGCTGGATGCTACCCAGCAGTCGCTCAGGTCCTGA
>JBOIGK010000020.1:0-3538 GCA_050742695.1 Advenella sp.
GCAGGACCTCGAGCGCCTGTTTCCATTGCTGACGGTACACCAGATCATTCCAGTCGGGAATGATATTGTTGACCGGACAGCCGGTATTGCAGAACGGAATGCCGCAATCCATGCAGCGTGCGCCCTGCACCTGTGCCTGCTTGTCGTCCAACGCCAGGACGAACTCTTTGTAGTGTTTCAGGCGCGCGCCGGGCGCCTCATATGATTCGGCAACCCGCTCGAATTCGATAAAACCGGTAATTTTACCCATGATAGATCTTTCCTTAAGCTGCTTTACGGGCGGTTTGTTCTGACTGCCAGATTTCTGCCAGTGCACGTTTATAGTCGGTCGGCATGACCTTGACGAATTGCTTGCGGGCCTTGTTCCAGTCGCCCAGCAGATCACGCGCACGGAAACTGCCCGTCAGGCGGAAATGATTTTCCACCAGCGTGCGCAGGATAGATTCGTCGGTCTGACGCTCCTGTCCGCGCTGGACACAATGCCAGCCTTCCTGCCGGTTTTCCTTGAGCTGATCGTCGTGTGCGGCGACCTCGCCCAGTTCGACCATCGCCATATTGCAACGCAACTTGAGATCACCTTCGGGGTCCCACACATAGGCCACGCCCCCAGACATACCGGCAGCAAAGTTGCGGCCTGTTTCGCCCAGCACCACGACCGTGCCGCCGGTCATGTATTCGCACCCATGGTCTCCGGTGCCTTCCACGACCGTAGCGGCGCCGGAGTTGCGCACCGCAAACCGCTCGCCAACCACGCCGTTGAAATAGGCATCACCGGCCAGCGCGCCATAAAGCAATGTATTGCCCGCAATGATGTGATCCGGCCCGTAACCGCGGAAGTCATTGGGTGAGCGCACGATAATGCGACCGCCCGAGAGCCCCTTGCCCACGTAGTCATTGCCTTCACCGACCAGGTCAAAAGTAATGCCGTGTGCCAGGAAGGCGCCAAAACTCTGGCCTGCCGTGCCGTTCAACTGAATATGAATCGTATCCTCGGGCAACCCTTCGTGGCCATATTTGCGGGCAACCGCGCCCGACAGCATGGAGCCAACCGTCCGGTTGCGGTTGCGTATCGGTACAATAAATGACACTTTTTCACCGCGTTCGAGCGCTGCCTTGCTGCGCTCGAGCAGTTGAATATCCAGCGCCTTGTCCAGCCCATGATCCTGCTCTTCGGTGTGGCGCACAGAGGTGTCCACATCAGGCTGATGAAAGACATTGCTAAAGTCCAGCCCACGCGCTTTCCAGTGCTCGATGCCGGCACGCGTATCCAGCAGATCGGCGCGTCCGATGAGTTCGTCGAACTTGCGGATACCCAGTTGCGCCATGATTTCGCGGACTTCTTCGGCAATGAAGAAGAAGAAATTGACCACGTGCTCGGGCTTGCCCTGAAATTTCTTGCGCAGTACCGGATCCTGCGTTGCCACGCCTACCGGGCAGGTATTCAGATGGCATTTGCGCATCATGATACAGCCCTCAACCACCAACGGCGCCGTTGCAAAGCCGAACTCATCGGCCCCCAGCAACGCACCAATGACCACATCGCGGCCTGTTTTCATCTGGCCGTCCGCCTGCACCCGTACGCGGCTGCGCAGCTTGTTCAGCACCAGCGTCTGCTGGGTTTCCGACAGACCCAGCTCCCACGAGGTACCGGCGTGCTTGATGGAAGAAATGGGCGACGCCCCTGTGCCACCGTCATGCCCGGCAATCACAATGTGATCGGACTTGGCTTTGGCCACCCCGGCGGCAACCGTCCCTACACCCACCTCGGAGACCAGCTTGGTGGAGATGGATGCTGATGGATTGACGTTTTTCAGATCATGGATCAATTGCGCCAGATCTTCGATGGAATAGATATCGTGATGCGGCGGCGGGGAGATCAGTCCGACGCCCGGTACCGAGTAACGCAGCTTGGCAATGTACTCGGACACTTTGTGGCCGGGCAACTGGCCGCCCTCACCAGGCTTGGCGCCTTGCGCCATCTTGATCTGGATCTGATCTGCACTGGACAGATACTCTGCGCTCACGCCGAAACGGCCCGATGCAACCTGCTTGATTTTTGAACGCAATGAATCGCCTTCCTGCAGCGGCACATCGGCTTCAATGCGATCGGCGCCCAGCACCGAGGCCAGCGTATCGCCTTTTTTGATACCGCTGACGCCATTGCGCAATTCATTGCGGTAGCGCAGCTCGTCTTCACCGCCCTCGCCGGTATTGGATTTACCGCCAATGCGGTTCATGGCCACGGCCAGCACCGAGTGCGCTTCGGTAGAGATCGATCCCAGCGACATGGCGCCAGTGGCAAAGCGCTTGACGATTTCCTTGGCGGGCTCCACTTCTTCCAGCGCAATGGCCCTGGCCGGATCGACGCGAAATTCGAACAGACCGCGGAAAGTCATGTGACGGCGTGACTGATCATTGATCAGTTGGGCGTATTCCTTGTAGGTGCGATAGTTATTGGCACGAGTGGCATGTTGCAGTTTGGCAATCGAATCGGGCGTCCACATATGGTCTTCACCACGAACGCGATACTCATACTCGCCACCGGCATCCAGTGCATTTTTCAGGACCGGATCTTCGCTGTATGCCGCCTGATGCAGACGCAGCGCTTCTTCTGCTACCTGAAAGACATCGATCCCTTCTATTTTGCTTGGCGTGCCGGAAAAATATTTGGCGACCAGCGCCGATTGCAGGCCGACCGCCTCGAAAATCTGCGCGCCTGTGTATGACATATATGTGGATATGCCCATTTTGGACATGACCTTGTTCAGGCCTTTGCCCACGGCTTTCACATAATTGTTGACTGCCTTTTCCGGCTCCGGAAAGCCAGCCAGGGTTTCCATGACCAGATTCGGATAAATCGCCTCGGCACCAAACCCACCCAGGAGTGCAAAGTGATGCACTTCGCGCGCCGAGCCGGTTTCCACAACCAGGCCGGTGGCAGTGCGCAGGCCCTCGCGAATCAAATGCTGATGCACGGCCGAGGTGGCCAGCAAAGCCGGAATGGCCACCCGCTCGCCGTCCATATTGCGCTCGGACAGAATCAGGATATTAAGCCCGCTGCGAACCGCATCCACGGCACTGGAACACAGTGCGGCAACACAGGCCTCGATACCTTCGCTACCCCAGCTTGCCGGATAGGTAATATCCAGCTCGGCACTGCGAAACTTGTTGTCGGTATACTTTTCAATATCGCGCAACACCGACATGCCGGCAAAGTCCAGGATCGGCTGGGACACTTCGATCCGCTGCGGCGGATTAACGTTGTTGATATCCAGCAGATTGGGCTTGGGACCAATGAACGACACCAGCGACATCACCAATTGCTCACGAATCGGATCGATAGGCGGATTGGTCACCTGCGCAAACAGCTGACGGAAATAGTTGTAGAACGACTTGGGACGGGATGACAGAACAGCCAGCGGCGTGTCGTTACCCATGGAGCCAATGGCCTCTTCGCCATTTTTTGCCATGGGCTGGATAATGAATTTGAGGTCTTCCTGGTTCCAGCCAAAGGCCTGCTGGCGATCCAGCAAGGCAG
>JBOIGK010000021.1:0-3335 GCA_050742695.1 Advenella sp.
GTGACCACGGCCAATGTCGATGAACAGCTCAAAAGCACCAACCCCAATATCCAGCGCCTGCTGGGCGCCACGCCAGGCGCGGGCAAAAACCTGGGTCTGGACGAAAAATGGGCCTACAACATCATTAAACAGGTGGGCAACTACGGCGAGAGCTTTGAACGCAATGTCGGCCAGGGCAGCCCGCTGAAAATCAAGCGTGGCTTAAACGCCTTATGGACCGAAGGCGGCCTGCAATACGGGTTGCCTATTCGCTGATTGCGCTTTTACCAATTGCCGCTGTATCCAGGAAGGCCCGCCATAGACGCGGGCCTTGTCACACTCCTCCACGTCAATACATGGCGCCATGCGTCTGGCCTGCAGGACTGCGAAATAGACAGTGGAACCGCCCCGCCCGGGATAATAACGTCAAAATTGGAAAAAACACCAGATTGGATATTGAGAATCATTTACAATTACAGCTCTGATTTACTCTTTCCGGATACGCGATGATCCAGATTGAAAACGCTGGTTTTCAAACCTCTTCCAAAACCCTGCTGCATCCGCTCACGACCCAATTCGAACGGGGCAAATTCTACGGACTGATCGGCCACAATGGCTCGGGCAAATCCACCCTGCTCAAGCTGCTGGCGCGCGAGTATACACCGTCACAAGGCACCATCCTGCTGGACAATGCCCGTGTAGATACGCTGTCCAATCGCCAGTACGCGCGCAAACTGGCCTATTTGCCGCAATATACCCCGGTCATCCCCGATATGAGCGCCCGCGAACTGGTCGAACTGGGACGCTATTCATGGAACAGTATCTGGCGCAACAGCAACCCCGAAAACGAATCGGCCGTCGCGCGGGCCATCGAACTGACCGATACCGAGGCCTTCATGCCGGCGTTGCTCGATTCCCTGTCTGGCGGCGAGCGTCAACGCGTATGGATTGCCATGCTGCTTGCCCAGAACACGCCGTATATCCTGCTGGACGAACCACTGGCGGCACTGGACCTTAAGCATCAACTTGAAGTGATGCAATTGCTGCAACGGCTGGCGAATCAGGAAAACCAGTGCGTGATCGCGGTTATCCACGATATTAACCTGGCCACGCGTTACTGCGATCGACTGCTGGCTTTGCGTGCAGGCAGGCTTATCTACGCCGAGCCGCCCGCTGCCCTGCTCGATCAGCAAAAGCTGCGGCACATCTACGATGTCGACCTGCAACTGATTGGCCATCCCGTGCATCCTGGTGTGCAACTAGCTTTCAATTGAGCCGGATCATGATCATGCCCATTGTGTTTCACCGTTGCATGCTCATCTGCGCCTGCCTGCTGGCAAATGCCGCGACAGGTGCCCCGGCAGCAAGCCAGACGAACCCACCCAAGGCAGCAACACGGCTTGAATCTGCGCAGCCCCAAAGCGCGAAAGCGGCGCCGCAACGCATTGCCGTACTGGACTGGACCATTGCAGAAACAATGGCCGCCATGGAAATTTTTCCCGCGGCAATCGCTGAAAAAAACAGCTATGAGGTCTGGAGTCATGCGCCAGCCATGCCGACGAGCACACTGGATCTGGGCATGCGGGCGCAGCCCAATCCCGACAGAATGATCCGGCTGGCGCCCGAACTGATTCTGGCCTCGCAAGACTATGCCTTCGTCAAAGGACTGCTGGAGAGGATCGGTCCCACGACACTGCTGGACGTCTACACACCGGGCCAGGACATCTATCAAAACCTGAGCGAGCTGGCCACCCGGATCGGCGAGATTACAGGCCATCCCGATAAAGCAGCTCGCTATATTGCCCGGGTCGGTGCCGAACTTGATGCGATCAGCAACCAACTTGTACAACACCGTGGCCAGCCGGTAGCGGTTATCCAGTTCATCGATGCACGCAATGTCCGGATATACGGCCAACCCAGTCTTTTTTCCACCGCACTGGAAAAAATCGGCATCAGCAACGCCTGGACCGCAGCAGTGAACCAGTGGGGTTTTCAGAGCGCAGACCTGACCCACCTTGCCGCTTTGCCCGAGGACACCACGATCTTCATCATCAAACCCTATCCGGCTGACCTGCCTGGCAAGCTGCAGGAAAATGTGATCTGGCAGGCATTGCCGCCAGTGCGCAAGAACCGTGTCATTCTTGCCGAACCCATCTGGACGCTGGGCGGCTTAAGTACCGTGCTGCGCTTTGCACAGACAGTCCGGGACGGTCTGCTGGCGCAGGACGCCAATGCCGGCTCGAACGCGGCTTTCCGTTTCCCCGGGTATAACAAATGAGATATACACTTTCAGCACGAACACTTGCACTGGTCAGTTGCGCAATCGCCATTGCCCTGATGGCAGCGGTCGTCATGCTCAGTGCACCGGGTAGCCACGCTTCACCAGAGGCGCCAATGCAGCAACTGGTGTTCTGGCATGGCATTCTGCCAAGAATCGCCATGTCGCTGCTTTGTGGCATCTGCCTGGGCCTGGGCGGCTTTATCCTGCAGCAGGTCACGCAGAACACCCTGGCCGCCCCCGATACACTGGCCATCAGCAGCGGTGCGCAGATCGCGCTGTTACTGGGCATGATGTACTTTCCACAGGCGCAATTGTTTGACTCCACACTGCTGGCCATGTCCGGCAGCATGGTCAGCAGCCTGATCATCGTGCTCTTTATCCGGCGGGCAGGCAGCGCAGGCAATACCCTGATTCTGATCGGGTTGATGCTCACGCTGTTGCTGACCACGCTAAGCAATATGTATCTGATACTCAACCCGGACACGCTCTACGGGCTCATCATCTGGGGCGCCGGCTCACTCAGCCAGGACTCCTGGCTGCCAACGCTGCGCACCGGCTGGCAAACCCTGTTGTGCCTGCCACTGTCCTGGTTTCTGCTGCCCTCGCTGCGCGCCTTTTCCCTGCAGGGTACGATAGCCCAAAGCGTTGGCGTCAATGTCCGTCTGGTGCGCGTCACCGGCTTTGTGCTTGTCTCGTTTCTGATTGCAATCGTGGTAAGCAGTGTCGGCGTCATCGCTTTCGTCGGCCTGGCCGCGCCGGTGATCGCCCGCTCTCTGGGCGTGACCGATATACGCAAGCAATGGGGCTATGCAATGCTGTTTGGCGCTTTGCTGCTGTCCATTACCGATTCGGCCCTGCAACTGGCAACCTACCGCTGGCCCAACAGCGTCATGACCGGGACGGTAACGGCGCTGCTGGGCGTACCAGTGCTGCTGTTTCTGCTCATGAAACAGCGCAGCCACACGCGCCAGGAAGTGGCTCCGCTACATGCGGGCGTGCGTCATCCTGCTTCGCTGCTGCGCAAGCGCATGCTCCTGTTGATTGCACTTGCCATTGGATGTTTTGTGTTCCTGCC
>JBOIGK010000022.1:0-13349 GCA_050742695.1 Advenella sp.
GAACTGGTCAATGGCGTCTGGACGACGCGCCTGCCCAATATAGAGGCGCTCGGCGAGCGCAAGCACACGCCCGGGCAACTGACCCGCCCGGCCGGCCTGAGTCCAATTTTCATTACCCGGCCCCGCCGCTACGGCCACATCGGCAATATCAGCGACAACTGGCTGAAGAACGACATTACCTCATTCTTTCCCGATATGGATCCCCGGCTTTTCAACGCGGCTGAGGAAGACCAGCGCTGGCGTGACCGCGATAGCCTGCCTCTGGGCGTGCCTTTTTCGATCTGGAACATGCACCCGGACCAGCCGTGCTGGAGCGGGGTGATTCCCGACTGGGTGCCGCGCTGCTTCGTTATGCAACGCAACGAAGCCCACGCCGATGATTTTCTTGAAGTTGATCTGAAGCCTACCACCATCTGGTTTATTCCCGGCATCAAACACGCAGTGATGATGTATCACGGCTCGATTCCGGTCAACCGCACCTACGCTGAGGACGTCAGCGCAATTATTCCGGCCATGGAACTCAAGGGCGAGCACCGCCCTGCTGCCGATTATCGGCGCATCTTTGATCAACGCAACAGCATGGAAACCGGCGCCCTGTACGCCTTGAGGGACAAGGATCTGGTGCCCAAGTCCATCATGGGAGACTGGCTCGATACCAAACCGTTGGCAGAAAATGCGCTCATGCGCAATACCAGAAAGCAGGAAACAATCCGGCGAGCAGAGATCAGGGAAAAAATCGAAAAGGAAAACAAGTCGCTGCCGCAGGAGAGTCGGTTGCAAATTACAGATGTAATGCCGGAAATAATGGGTCCGCCCTTTCCCCAAAGTGTGGAATACTTTCCTGAGCTGCATGAGCGCATGCTGAAAATCAAGCAGGACACCGAGGCTCAAATGGCACAGGAACAAGCATCAGCGCGGAAAAAAGCACAGGAACAAATGCCTGACACTGATGATCCGAAACTGCAGGAAACCGTGGATCTGCTGGCGAAAGATCCTGAGCCGCCCACCCGCAAGCAACTGCGGCAAGCCATGTCTGAATTGGATAAGCAACAGCAGAAAATGGAGCAGGACTGGGAAAAGATCCAGACCCTCCATACCAGCTCAGGTCAGGCACAGGAGATTCAAAAGCTTGGAAGCTTGCTGAAAGACGCCAAAATCCAGCTAGGCAAGATGAATCTTTATACCGCCCATTTCATGGAGGGTGAAACCATTGTGGACAAGCATGCCGCGGACAAGAAGCGGGACTGGATTCTCGCCCGCTGTCGCAATGCGCACCCCCTGAACGGTTTGGATCTGGCAGGTGCGAATCTGTCTGACACGATGTTTTCAGATATCGATTTTAGCGGATGTGATCTGTCGGATGCAGATCTGGATCACGCGCACTTTATTCGCTGCAACCTGAGCGAATCCATTCTGGTGCGCGCACGCATCTCACACACGACCTTTGATGAATGCCAGTTTACCCGCACCAACCTGGGAGCAACGCATATACGCCAGAGCAACTTCAGTCGATCGCACTTTGACAATATCACCTTGCACAAGAGCGAACTCACGCAATGCGACTTGAGACATTCGCGCTGGTCCAACACGCTGTTTAATGCACACGCCCGCTTCACCCAATGCCGATTTGACAACGCGATGCTCGAAAAAACGATATTCACTGAGTGTGTTTTCGAGGATGTCAGTTTTCATTCCAGTCAGTTTTCCCAGGTGGTATTCCAGCAATCGACGCTCAATAACCTGAACTTCGAGAAAACGAACATTTCCAGTGCCGGCTTTGTTGCCAGCCAGCTTCAGAAAATGAACTTCGCGCACGCCCGGCTCGAAGGCGTCTCCTTTATGTACAAGCTTAGCCTGGAAACATGCAGTTTTGATAACGCAACGCTGCAGGGGTGCTGTTTCAAGGAGACTGCCGTAAAAAACCTGACGATGCGCGGCTCACGCCTGTCCCACTGCGACTTCTCGGGTGCACGTATCCCTTATACCGATTTTACCGACGCCAACCTGCATCAGTGTGTACTAAAAGGGTCCGACCTGCGCCATTGCCTTCTTCGCAGAGCCGATCTGACCTCATCCATTTTTCAACAGGCCGACTTGCGTGGCGCAGACATCAGCCACGCCAATTTCTGTACCGCCGATCTGTCTGAAACGCAGATGGATGAATCGACCCAAATTCATCACGTCTATGTCAAACACGCCAAGATCTACCCGCTGCAAAAAAACGCATCTGTTTCCTGGGGGAAGTTCCTATGACGCGCGAGCAGTTCATCGCCCTGCTCGACCGCTTCGAACCCTTGAGCGACCGCTCGTGCGTCGGCCTGAACCTGAATGGCCTGGACCTTTCCGGTCATATTTTCCAGAACGTGGACTTTTCATCTGCACAATTGGATAACCTGACAATCGAAGATACTGTGTTTGCCAATTGCAGATTTTCACAGGCCAGCTTCAGACAGACAAAACTGGCCACATGTATGTTCTCGGAATGCACAATGACCGAAGCCCACTTCGATCACTCCAGCCTCTTTGGCACAAGTATTGTCAGGAGCGACCTGTCGAACGCGCGTTTCATTACCGTGTCGCTCGATTCGTGTTCCATCGCGTCCAGCGATTTTTCGCACAGCCGCTTCGAGCTGGAAAAATGCCTCAAGACGTCGTTCTACCAAACCATATTGACCGATACGCTCTTTGATCACTGTGATTTTGAGCTCGCCATTTTCTTTCAGAATGATCTACGGCATACACGCTTTGATGGGTCATATTTTGACCGGGCGGTATTTAATGAAACAAACTTGAACAATCAGCATTTTTCCGGCATGACGTTCAATCAGTGTCCTTTTATCAAGGCCAATCTGGAAAATACCACGTTCACCGACTGTATTTTGTCCGGCTGCAATTTTCAGGCAGGCGTGATGCGTAACGCCAGCATTGTCAAATCGGACTGTACCAACGCCCTGTTCATTGATGCAGACCTGACTCAGAGCAGGTTCACCGATTCGGCGCTCACCCAATCGCTATGGCTCAACGCCTTGCTGATTGACGCCGCCTATGATCGTTGTGTTCTGACCGAAAGCATCTTTCATCGCGCCAACTGCGAAAACGCCCGCTTTGATCACTGCAACCTGACTCGAACGGATTTTTCCTGGGCGAATCTGCGCAACAGCCGAATGACGGCGGTGCACATGGAAGATACACTGTATCACGGCGCCCTGATATCCGAACCCGCTCTGCTTTATGCTCCTGGCGCCATCGCCAAACGCGACTATCTGCACGAATCAGAGAGCTGGACAGAAGCAGTCAGATCGGCCACATAAAACGGCATGGGAGCCATCAAATGAACCAATCAGACAGCGACACTGCCTCACTGGCAAAAATCCGGCGCGAAGCGCGGCTTCTTTTCTGGAGTTCCTGCCTGACCTTGTGCGGAACATTTTTGATGATATGGTCGATCACGGCTGGCCTGGCATGCCTGGCAATCACATTCGTCTTATGGTTTATGTGCTACCAAAAATTGGGCAGCTTGACCAAGCGCGCATCGCAGCAGGACCTGCAGTTTTTGCAGGACAGTGCCGTTATCCGGATGAAAATCGAACACATGCGTGATACGCGGCAGCATATCAACAGCAACAGTGTCATCTCGCTGACACTGTCCTTTATAGACGCACCGCACAAACAGGTGACGATCTGCGCCCCCCTGTCCGCGCTTGCGATACAGGTCCTGAGCGACAGTGGCTTTGCCGACGTTTATTATCTGGAGCGCACCGGCCAGGCCAGGCTGGTCCCGATTGACCAGACATCGGTCTGACCTACCCGTTTGTCGTATGCCAGCGCAGGACGGCATAACCGCTCAGGAGAAGACAAATACCCGGTTGGGCGACGGAATCAGATTAGTGGACAGAATGCCGTTGATAATATTACTCAAGCCCATCGAGGTCCACCGCGTCACTGGCAGCGCACCGGAAAAAACCCGGAAGCTCACATTGATGAATTTGGTTGCAAAACACTTGACTACAGGCACCATGACGCCCAGGATACCGGTTTCATTGGCCCAGGTAATCATCGTGGGCATTGGACAGCACTCCAGGTCCAATCCCGGCGTGAACACCCGGGATAGTGGATTGGGGATCATCGTGATCTTGGGGCCGAAGTTGGGCCGTGGTCCCAGTATCATCACATCGACCAAGGTCACGCTGGAACCAATACGGGCTTGAAGAATGGGCATTTTTTTCCTAGATAAACAGTTTCAGACCAGCCAGCCTGACGCCAAGCCCCTGCATGCGGGTCAGCGCGCCGGTGGTATCAAGTTCCACACCATCGGCCTTCCATGAGGCCGCGCTCAAATCGATTTTCGTACCCTGCGTGCTGACTTTGACTGGTGTGGCAGCAAAATTGAGCCCATCGATCTGCCCCGCCAGCCCTCTGGCAGCAAAACGCACGCCTTGTGCCTGCACAGCGATAATGGAGGCAGACAGATTCAAGCCATAGGTAAGCGAAATCTGTGCTGGCTGCGTCACATATGAGAGGCCAACAACATGCCGTGAATCCACACCCATCACCAGCGTATCCCGGCCCGCCATATATTCATTAATAGCATGAGACTGAATGATTTTCTTTTCTTGTGCAGAAGCTTTGATGGTGTAGCGCGCGCAATAAATTTCAAAATCCTGGCCGGTCGCGTCAAATTTTACCGTTCCCTCATTTTTGGAAGTAAAGGTGCTCTTATAAGTATGCGTGGCCGCTCCCGTTACCGTAACATCCTCTGTCTGCGCGACAGTGCGGGTCAGTTTGTTTTTATAGTGCAGGGTTGCCGCCTCTTTCACATCCTGGTGCAGGGTGCCGTCAATCGTGTGAAGCTCGTTCGATTTAACATAGACGGTATTGGTGCCGGCTTCAACCCGAAAGACATTGTTGCCGGTCAGTATCTTTGTTGTTGCGCCGCCCTTGATATTGTCAGTCAGTCCGGCTGCTGTGATCTCGCGATTCACGCCAGCATCAAAGGTTTCTTTTTCATGCCCGATAATATGCGTGGTCCGGGTACCTGTCACATCCCGAGTCTCTGTTTCGCCCACCGTCGTCTTCAAATTGGCACCCACTGTGACCGTCATATTGCGTACCACGTTCAACAGCATATCCAGTTGCGCGCGCATGTCCACCAGTTCCTGGCCCAGCTTGTCCTCGAAGATCATTTGGTTGCGCATGCTGGGGTCACCGAAGACAGACTGGCTGCGAAAGCCGCTCTGCGTTGCATTGGCCGGCAGCGACACCGGCGGCATGTTCTGCGCGTTGTACACCCGGCCCAGAATCACTGGTCGATCCGGATTGCCGCCGATAAAATCCACCACCACTTCATCATTGATACGTGGCAGTTGCAGCCCGCCAAAACCGCCGCCGGCCCACGGACTGGACACGCGAATCCAGCAGGAACTGTTTTCATCTCCGCTCGCCTGGCGATCCCAATGAAACATGACCTTGATGCGGCCGTACTGATCAGTCCACAACTCTTCGCCGGCCGGGCCTACGACACGGGCCGTTTGCGGCCCGCTGGTTTTGGGCTGTGGCGTCACCCGAGGTGCGCGAAATTGAATATTGGACGGCAACGCGCGGAAGATCACTTCAAAATGATCTCCTTGCGCGGTACCAGAGGAATAACCAGCCACACTCATATTGTAGGTGGCCGATACGCAAAGGTATTCGCGGTTTTCGGCGCGGCGCGGGTGATTGCGCAGTTTGAAAAGGCGTCCTGGTTCAACAGCGCGGATATTGCAGATGCCAAGCACCTGCTCTCTTGCACCCTGTATTTCCTGCAACCGCAGGCGGGCATATTTTTCGCCGTGGTCCACTTCCTGATAACCACCCTGCCATTCGTAGATTTCCAGTTTCTCTGTATTGGCCGCTTCGGCATTCTTGCTGGTCGAGTCCAGGCGGGCGCCAGGCTTGCGAAAATCGTAGTCAACCGTTGCGTAGCCGCCTGGCGTGATCTGCGCCTGCACATGCCAGTCCGAGACGAACTCTTCGTGCGCAAGCATATGCATCTGACCATCGTAGAAGGTGTAAGTATCGTATCCCGGCGCCGGCTCGTGCGTTGACACATCGTCTGTGAGCACCAGCGTATGCTGGCCGTTTTCATGACGAAACCAGTAATAAATCCCCTCATGCTCCATCAGCCGGCTGACAAAAGCAAAATCCGATTCCTGATACTGCACGCAATATTCCCAGTCGCGGTAGGACTCGGTCAGGTTATATTCCACCGCAAAGCTGTAGGTGCCCAGCACTTGCTTGATAATGTCCACTGCCGACTTATTCTGGAAAATGCGATTATCCCTGGACTGGGTCAGATACCACAAGCTAGGCCGCACCGTAGCGCGGTAAACGTAATATTCGGAATTGAGCAATTCACGGCCAACCAGTTCGAAGCGGATAATCTGCCCATTGAGGTAATGTGGTGCGCCACCGGACGTTTCCACCTGCAACGTGAGCGGCTTGCCCAGCAGTGATCGAACATCCAGCATATAGGTTTTGGCAACCAGCTCGACATTAAACTCAAACAGTTCTGACAGTCCGGCCTGCCCTTTCATGCTTTTGAAGTGCAGCACCTCGGGCATAGGTGTATGCGCAATGACGGGCCGGTTCTGTAACTGAGGGATATCCATGTTCATCTCTCGCGTTGAATGCGTTCAGGTCGAGCAAAATTTGGGACGTATTTGCAGATGTGGGCAATGCTCACTTGTGATCAGGGCTACTGGTCAAACGGGCCACTGTCCGAAATGGTCAATATTCAGATATGTCAGTTGCTTATTGATCAACCTGATCGGGATACGACAAATCATAGGCAAGCTTTATGTCAGGATAATTACCTGAATAAGTCGACATGCCTGCCCCGCGGCCATATCTCTGGCGTCAAACGACCATATATCGAGCTCGTGGCAGGTGCTGTATGCCTGATGCGGAGCATATTTTTACATATGAAATTTTTTTTCAAGAAGCAAATGAGGCATAAATGCAGCATTCGCTCTCTCTGTGAGCAAGGCGCATCCGATTGGTGACCAGGGTGATTCCCCCAGGGCCGAGCAAATATGCAACAGAAAGCGCCGGCCCTCGCGAGAAGTTATACCGACTGCAATCAGCAGCCGGATCTATTCAGACAGAAAACGGACAAGCGCACAATGCAGCGGATTGTCCAGAGACAGGGTGAAGAAAAAAGCGAGGAATGCCTGAGAAAAAACTTGGAAAAATACGGCAAAAAAGAGACCTTTAACACCTATGACAGGCCCTGCTTGCTGCGTACGGGATTTGAGCCTGCCACCTGGATTAAAGGTCCAGGCAAAATACTAGCGCCCAATCAAGGATCCGACATTGATCTGGATAAATTTTTTGTTTTTTTTTGGAAACAGCCTACCCGACGCACACTCGCCTGCAGTTCTCTGCCGTCCGGACGGGCAAGCCAGGGATGGCGCCCGATCTGCCACCCGGCCAGCAGATCAGGCCCTGCGCGAATCCGTCACAATCATTAGCATTTGCTCCTGCCTGCAATCGCAGATTCGCTCATACTCTGCCTACAGGCCCGGCCACATGGCGCTATCGCCTGCGGGTTGATCAGGCCACGCCCTCCCAGGCCTGGCGGATCACCCTGGCACTGGCAGCCAGCGCATCTTCTTCCCTTGCCGACAGTGCCGGCATATAGGTTTCCAGCACCCCCTCCTTGCCGAGCAGCGACGGGAGCGACAGTGTCGTCTCATAGGCTTGGATATGAGACCCGATGGGCACGACCAGTTTTTCATCGTTCAGAATCGTCCTGGTTATATGCGCCGTGACCATGCCAATGCCCAGTTGGCTGGCGCCAGTACCTTCAATAATGCTGATGTTGGCAAACCTGACTTCTTCTTCGATCTTCTTCTGGAATGCTTCGCAATCCTTTTCATAGACATCCAGCACCCGAGCCAATGGCACGCCGCCAATACGCACGCCGGACCAGACAAACACCTGGGAAGTCCCGTGCTCGCCCAACACCATGGCTTCAACAGACGCAGGATGTACGCCCGCGTGACGGGCGATATGAAAGCGCATGCGCTGGGAATCGAGCAGCGTTCCTGAACTGATCACATGCGCTGCATTGCTGTACTGCCGTGCCACCTCGGCCAGCGGGTCCGGCGGATCGGTCACGACCAGAATGATGGCCCCGGGCGCCGCCGCATTGACCTTCGGGATAATGTCCTGATAGATTTTTGCATTATCGTCCAGCAGTCGCAGGCGGCCGGCGTCATCGCTTCGGTCCGTCGCCCCGCCCGTTTTCTCGTTCACACCCACGGTTACAATGACAAGCCTGCACTGGTCAAGATCTTCATAGTGACCCGCCCGAACATGAACTGCCGGCAACAATGTCGTGCCGTACTGAATGTCGGCCACCATGCCCTGGGCCCGTTTGTGATTGCGATTGACCAGAACAATCTCGCGCGCTCCACCCGCATAGGCCAGGGACATCAGACAGGCACGCCCTACCGCACCTGCACCAATCAGACCAATCTTCATACCGTATCTCCGTTGATTTACGCTAAAAAAGCAATCTGCCCAGTTTATCGTAGCTGCGCATAGCAGGTGTCTGCATTCGTGTTAAAACACAATTGAATAATAAATAATAGTGAGCATCAACCGTTTATTTATGCATCGTGTCTGCTATCTGCCCAGGAAACTGGCAGGCACGAGAGCCGATTTGTATTTTGGTCAGCACGATTGCTGAGCGCATAGGTCACTCTCATGAAACTTCGTATTTTTATGCTGGTTGTGATTGGCATTGTCGCCTTCTCCATGGTGGCGGGTGCCCTCTGGCTGCTGACCCTTCCCCTGCCAGACAGCCATCGCCCTTCGCCCGGACTTGATTCGCGCGAGGATGAAACGGCAATGGCAACCCTTGCTCGGCCAAAACGCCAGCGGCCGCTGATTGCCGTTATCGGTATTAACGAGGCCACCGAAACCACAGACTACCTGGTGCCCTATGGCATTCTCAAACGTGCCGGCATCGCCGACGTCATGGCCCTGTCCATAAAAGACGGACCGGTCCGGTTATATCCGGCACTGACCGTCCGGGCCGACGCCACCGCTGCACAATTTGATCGCCGCTACCCCACGGGAGCAGACTATGTGATCGTGCCGGCAATGAGCCGTGACGATGACCCCGCCGTCATTGCTTGGCTACGCCATCAGAAAGCCAAAGGCGCGATCATTATCGGCGTGTGTGCCGGCGCAAAGGTCGTTGCTGAAGCCGGATTGCTGGCTGGCAGGCGCGCCACAACCCATTGGTATTATCTGAACTCGCTGCTGGAAAAGCATCCCGATATCGATTATGTGGCAAACCGTCGATGGGTGGTGGATAATGGCATTGTCACCACGACCGGCATCACGGCCTCCATACCAACCATGCTCACGCTGATCGAGGCCATCGCCGACAACAAGACGGCACAGCGCGTTGCCCAGGATCTGGGCGTCACGCAATGGAGTGCAGCCCATGACAGCCAGGCATTCCGTTTTACCCGCCCATTTGCCTTTACCGTCATGGAAAACACGCTGGCGTTCTGGCGCAAGGAACAGTTGGCTTTGCCGCTGCACACGGGTATTGACGAAGTATCGCTGGCACTGGTGGCAGATGCCTGGTCACGCACCTACCGCTCGCGCGTAACCACGTTCACGCCCGATCACGGCACGATCGTCACGCTCAATGGCATGCAGATCATCACCGAGCGCGCCACTACAACGTCGGACAACGGCACTGCCGTCCCAGTGGTTGACATGGCGCATCCGGCCGCCGCGCTAACTGGCACGCTTAATGCAATCGGTAAGCGCTATGGCTTGCCAACAGCCAGCGTGGTGGCGATGCAGCTGGAATATCCATGGCCGCCAGCCAGGCCTGATCACAACTGAACAAGGCCACCGTGGCCCGTCCGTTTGCAGCCTGAGCGCTGCGCCGGCTTACATCATAAGGAGATTGCATGCGCAGCCAGCTTTTGCATCAATCGTCCACGAACCAATATGGCATAAAAAATAATGGACATTAATTACCTGCAGAGTTTTATTACCGTTGTCGAAGCCGGCTCTTTTGCCGAAGCCGCCCGACGGCTTGATCTGACCTCGGCGGCGGTCGCCGCCCGCATCAAGGCGCTGGAAGATGATATGGGCGTAGAACTGGTCCGTCGCTCGGGTCGATCGGTCAAGCCCACGGCAAGCGGCATGCGGATTATAGAAAGTACACGTTCGGTCGTCAGGCAGATCAGGGATATGCGCGCCATGGCGATGGACAGAAACAATCAGGGCGAACTGCGCCTGGGTTGCTTTGTCTCTGCCATGACCAATATCCTTCCGCCCATTCTAAAGCGTCTCTATGACATTTATCCCGAGGCGTCCGTTTTTGTGACGCCGGGCGCCTCAATCGAGCTATGTCGCAAGGTCGCGGCTGGCGAACTGGATGCGGCCATCGTGGTGGAACCGCAGTTTGCCGTGGCAAAGCATTGCATCTGGCATAAGTTCATGGAAGAGCCCCTGGTGGTGATTGCCCCTGCGCATATGCTGGGGCGCAATGCCCATGATGTCCTGGCCAGCGAACCCTTTCTTCGCTATGATCGCAGCGTTTACGGCGGACAGCTTGCCGATCGCTATCTGCGCGACCACGACCTGCACCCCCGGCAGCGCCTGGAGATCAACAGCCTGTCCTCGATTGCCGTCATGGTGCACGAAGGGCTGGGGGTCTCGTTGGTGCCCGACTGGTCTGCCATGTGGCAATCGCTGGATATTGTACAGATCAAGCTGCCGGGCAGAACGCTGGTCAGGCGCAACGGACTGGTTTGGAACCAGCACGGGCATCATGCCAGGCTGGCTGCCTGTATCCATGAACAGGCCCGGGCAGTATTTGGCGCTGGCAACTGATGCCCGCGACCCTGGCCAATAAAAAAGTCCCTATGCCGCATGCTGCAGGATTGCGAATCCATGAGCTGCGACGCCTGGCCGCTGACCGGGCGCCGCATTCTGGACTTGGCGCGACGCGACACTAGCGCGGCACCGTACCTTTGGTCTGGGGGGCTCGCAGAAAATCGAAATCCACGCCTTTGTCTGCCTGCGTTACCGTATCCAGAAACAGCTTTTTGTACCCGCGCTCTGCGCTTGGCACGACCACTGGCGTGCGCTCGCGACGCAACGCCAGCTCCTGTTCGGACACCAACAGAGATATCTCGCGCCGGCTCACGCTCAGGCGAATTCTATCGCCGTTTTCCACATAAGCCAGCGGCCCGCCAATGGCCGACTCCGGTGTGACATGCAGCACAATCGTACCGAAGGCAGTACCGCTCATGCGTCCGTCGGAGATGCGCACAATATCCTTCACCCCCTGGATCGCCAGTTTACGGGGAATGGGAATATAACCGGCCTCCGGCATGCCCGGCGCGCCTTTGGGGCCAATGTTTTTAAGCACCAGAATATCGTCAGCCGTCACATCCAGCTCATCCGAATCAATGCGTAACGCCAGATCCGCCGCGTCTTCGAAAACCACCGCCCGCCCTTCGTGTTCCATCAGACCGGCATCGGCCGAAGACTGCTTGATAATGGCGCCACCCGGTGCAAGATTGCCTTGCAACACCGCAATCCCGCCTTGCGGATAGATCGGATCGGCAGCGCTTTTTACCACTGTCTGCGCAAACCCTGGGCCGGCGCGTTCGATTTCTTCACCAAGGGTGCGTCCGGTAACAGTCAGCGCATCAAGCTTGAGCAGGGGCTTGAGCTCACGCAGCAGCGTAGCCATGCCGCCGGCCTTGTGAAAATCTTCCATATAGTGCTGGCCCGAGGGCTTCAGATCGAGCAGCACCGGCGTGTCCTTGCCCATGCGATCCAGCGCCTGCAGGTCGATATCCAGGCCGACCCGTCCTGCAATGGCGGCAAGATGCACAATGCCGTTGGTGGAGCCCCCGATGGCCAGCAACACCCGCATGGCATTTTCAAATGCATCGGGCGTCAGGATTTTATCGATCGTCAGCTTATCGTGCGCCATCTGCACGGCCTGGGCCCCGGTCAGCTCGGCAATGCGCATGCGATCTGCCGTCACAGCCGGCGGACTCGCTCCGCCTGGCAGACTCATGCCCAGCGCCTCGCTCAAACATGCCATGGTGCTGGCGGTCCCCATGACCGAACAGGTGCCCACGCTGGCCACCAGTTGATTATTCACATCTGCAATTTCCTGATCGTCAATCTCCTGTGCCCGATATTTACCCCAGTAGCGGCGACAATCAGTACAGGCGCCCACTCTTTCGGAACGGTGCGAACCGGTGAGCATGGAACCGGTGACCAGTTCAATCGCCGGAATGCCTGCCGAGGCAGCACCCATCAACTGGGCGGGTACTGTCTTATCGCATCCGCCAATCAGGACAATCGCGTCCATTGGCTGGGCCAGAATCATCTCTTCGGTGTCCATCGACATGAGATTGCGCAGGTACATGCTGGTCGGATATGAAAAACTCTCATGAATGGAGATCGTGGGAAAGTCCAGCGGCAGGCCGCCGGCCAGCATGATGCCTCGTTTGACCGCTTCCAGCAGTTGGGGCATATTGCCATGGCAGGGGTTGTAGGCGCTGCCGGTATTGGCAATGCCTACAACCGGACGAGTCAGCGCCGAATCCGAGTAGCCGGCGCCCTTGATAAACGCTTTTCTCAGGAACAGAGAAAAACCATTGTCGCCGTAACTGGTCAGGCCTTTTTTTAGTCCTGTTGCTTCGGGCTTGTCATCCGACTGGTTGCGTCTGGACATGTTGCTTTACCTCAATTGTGATTAGCGGGTGGTGATATTGCCGTCTTTGATAACTTTGTCCCACAAGGCAATCTCTGCCTTTAAGCGGTCTGCCGAAGCATCGATGGTCAGGGGGTCGGCATACACCCCTTGCTCCAGTAATTGTTTCCTGACCTCATCCTTGGCCAGCGCCTTGGTCAGTGCTGCGTTCAACTTATCGAGCACCGCCTTGGGTGTACCGGCCGGCGCCATGACGCCAAACAGGGAGCTTACATTGTAATTGTCATAACCTTGTTCCTTGGCGGTGGGAATATCAGGCAACATGGATATGCGCTCGGGCGTCAGCACAGCCAGTGGCCGCAGTTGTCCCGATTTGATAAAGCTGATGGCTGCCGGTACAGTTTCAGTCATAACCTCAACCTGCCCGCCAACCAGGTCAGTCATGGCCGGACCGCTGCCGCGATAGGCGACGTGCACAATATTGACGCCTGCGATCTGCTTGAACAATTCCATGGCCATGCGTTGCGGCGCCCCGGCGCCGGATGACGCAAAATTGAGCTTGCCAGGATTCTTTTTGGCGTTGTCTGCCAGCTCC
>JBOIGK010000023.1:0-2535 GCA_050742695.1 Advenella sp.
GATCCAGACCAAGCTTGCCTTCGGTGCGGGCAAACTGAACAAACTCCTCTTGGCTGGCAGACGGGCTGACCTCTTCAAAGTTTGCCGTCAGGTTCTTTTTAACAGCCGGCTCAGCCAGGACTTTGCCGGTAGCTGCAAATAGCGTTTCAATAACGGACCTCGGTGTGCCAGCCGGAACGAAAATTCCCCACCAGTTGGTGATGTCGTATCCTTTGAGCCCGGACTGATCAATGGGTTTATATTGGCTGATCACACTGGAAGGCGTCTTTGAAGTAATCGCCAGCCCTTTGACTTTGCCTGTATCGATCATCGCCTTGGCCGATGGCGCCGTCGCAAACGATATGTCGGTGTCCCCGGCAGCCACCGACTGGGTCGCCGGCGCGCCTCCCTTGAATGGCACATGCAACAGGTTGCGGCCCGACAATCTCAGAAATTCAACGCCCGCCAAATGAGTAATGACACCGTTACCAGAAGAGGCAAAGGTCAGCTTGCCCGGCTCCTTCTGCGACTTTTCCAGCAGATCCTGAACACTACCTATGCCTGACTTCTTGCTGGCAATAAGAATCATGGGCGACGTGGTAAGCCGACTGACCGGGATGAAACTATCCGGTGTATAAGCCACTTTGTACAACACGTTGTCGCTACCCATGACACTTGAATTACCCATGAAAATTGTATAACCATCTGGCTTGGCCCTCACTACATGGGCTGCAGCAATAGTGGAGCCTGCACCTGGCCTGTTCTCTACAATGACCGGCTGCTTCAGGGTTTTTGCCAGATGGTCTGCGTAGACTCGCGCTACGTTGTCGGCACCGCCACCTGGCGGAAATCCGATAACAAGTGAAATCGGCTTGTCGGGATATCCTGCCGCCTGGACGGTTGTGCTCAGAGCCAGTAAGCTTGCCGCAATCCAAATCGCTTTTTTTCCAATCATGTTTGTCTCCTGATAGGGTTTAATCTTCGTTGTAATCGCTTCTTTATGAGCGCCACTTTATTAGTGCTTCTTGTTAGTGCTTCTTGTTAGTGCTTCTTGTTTATCGCTACTTTATTGTCGTTTAACGCCCGGTAAACACGGGGGAACGTTGCGCCCTCCAGGCCGCGGCGCCCTCTTTCATATCCTGCGAACTCTCAGAGCGCAATACGGCTTGGGTAATTTCCTCTATTCTTATTTCCTGTCGGGCGATCAAATTTAAGTGCTTTTTGATTCCCAGCAGGGCTTGTGGCGCCATGGCAGCAAGATGGGACGAAAGCTCATCAGTACGCAACTGCAGGCGCTCTGCCGGCACCAGCTCGGTAAGAAACCCCATATCCAGCATTCGGGCAGCATCGGCTTTTTCAGCTGTCAAAAACAGATACTTCGCATTATTCAGACCCAGGCGCGAAATATAGCGCTGCATGCCGCCTGGGTAAAAATGCAGGCCGAATTTCACAGCCGGCATAAACATATTGACGCGGTCTGTACCCAGACGAAAATCACAGGCCAGGCACAGATCTGTACCACCGCCGTATACGCCTCCCTGAATGGAGGCGATGGTGACTGCACGACACTGCTCTAAGGCATCGACCACTTCACCGAAATACAACGAGCTGGGCGCTTCTTCGCTAGCCAGAGAGGAAATGTCATAGCCGCTGCAGACATATTTTCCTGATGCAATCAGACGCAGCACCAGAACGCCTTCTCTATCGTTGACTGTTGCAATATGCTGTTCGATCGCTTTGAGGTCAGCAGGCGACAAACGGTTGGCATACTCGGCTTTGTTCAGTTGCAGTGTGGCTATCGCACCCTCGACGTGCAGGGTTGGCGTATGCAAGTCTTCTGTCATGATCACGACCTTTTTAATTTTGCCTGTCGGCCTGGTACAAAACGCCGTCGGCAATCAATTGCTCGACATGATCCCTGTTCATCCCCATGTCAGCGGCTACCCGCAGGGTATCCTGCCCGAAAACAGGCGGAGACGAAACAACACTATTGCTATCGTGATTGCTCATATGCACGGGCAAGGCCACTTGCCGCAACTGCCCCAGGCGAGCATGCTCGACTGTCTGAACCAGATTACATGCCAGAACCTGCTCATCGCGGAAAACATCTTCCAGCGTATTGATGGGTCCGGCAGGAATGCCCTGCTCAATCA
Source organism: Advenella sp. (assembly GCA_050742695.1). Taxonomy (GTDB): domain Bacteria; phylum Pseudomonadota; class Gammaproteobacteria; order Burkholderiales; family Burkholderiaceae_B; genus Advenella. The sequence continues at coordinate 2,133 of JBOIGK010000023.1, forward strand.
TGATCGGTGTCCAGTGCATGCGCGGATGCTGTTTGAGCGCGCCCTCAAGAATATCCTTGAGCGCATGGCGATTTTTCATTCGATCTGCATTTCGCACAAAACGCGGATCGGCGACCAGTTCATCCAGATTCAGGACGGAACACAGGCGCACCCACATATCCTGCGTGGCCGGCGCCAGGTTGATCGGGCCATCGCTGGATTCAAAGGTGCCATAAGGCGCGATCACCGGATGAACATTGCCGCAAGGTTGCGGCACTTCCCCTACACTCAGGTAGCGCTGCCCTTGTACCGACAGCAGGCTCAACAGGCTGGCCAGTAGCGACGTTTCCACATGCTGCCCCTGCCCGGTCGATTTCATCTCAATCACCGCAGCCAGCACGCCAATCACCGCCCACATCCCGGC
>JBOIGK010000024.1:0-1971 GCA_050742695.1 Advenella sp.
GAGCTGGCGTACATCACATCTGAAAACAGAACCTGCTTCTCGCGCTCTTTGGTAATGGTCATCCCGGACAGGATGCCGTCTATTTTCTTGGCTTTCAGGGCTGGAACCACGCCATCGAAATTCATGCGAATCCATTCGCAGTCCGCTTCAATGCGCTTACAGATGGATTTACCCATATCAACGTCAATACCCACCAGCTCGCCCTGTGGATTGACCGACTCAAAAGGCGCGAACGTGGGGTCAATACCCAAACGCATTTTGGCGGGTGCCGCAGACACCACTGTCGGTAACAATGCAGCCAGCATTGCCGCAACAAAAAGTTTTTTCATTCCTAACCCCGGGAAACATATCGTAAATAATTGAAGTAGTATAACGCCTTGTCCCTGGTTCACTGGTGTGATTGCAGGCAGGTTACAACGCGCGGACACGAGATTTTTGCATAAATTTCCCGCCCGCTTCCTGATTTTGTCCGAAACCCATGTTTTTCTTGCCTTTGGGCCCGAGAATTCGCTCATGACCCCCTTCGATTCCGCAGATTTACCCATTTTCCGACTGACGCCTGGCCAACTGACCTATTCGCAATTGCGCGCCTCGTTCCTGAAGGCCGCCCATCACCGGGGCGCACGCCTGCACGCTTACCCTCATCCGCTCAAGGGTGTGGAAAACGAGAATCTGTGCACCGACGTGGCCGTGGCCGGCGACCCCGACGCCGAAAACTGGGTGGTGGTGGTGTCCGGCACGCATGGCGTCGAAGGTTACTATGGCTCCATCTGTCAGACCCGCTTTCTGCTGGAACAGGACGTCTCCCCGGCTGCGGGCGTGGGCATCCTGTTCATTCACCTGATCAATCCGTGGGGTACCTCCTGGAAGCGGCGGGTCAACGAAGACAACATGGATCTGAATCGCAATTATCTGGATTTTGACCAGCCCTTGCCGGCCAATCCGGGCTACGAAGCGGTTCATGAGCTGTTTGCGACCGATATCCGTGACGCAGCCAGGCGCAAAGCGCGAGACCTGCGCTGGCGTCAGACCGTGCAGGAAAAAGGCTCTGCTGCGCTGATGAACATTGTAGAAGCCGGTCAGTATCGCCATCGGGATGGCCTGTATTACGGCGGCGAAAAACCCAGCTGGTCCAATCTCACGCTGCATAAAATCCTGAAAGAGCATCTGCCGGCGCACGCCAGACAAATCATCAGCTTCGATCTGCACACCGGCGCCGGGCAATTTGGCCACCCCATGCTCATGGCCATTGCCGAACAGGAATATCCCGGGATCGCGCGCGCCCAATCCATATATGGTCCCTGGCTATATACCGTGATTACTGGCGCCAACAATGCCAGCGATACGGGTATCTCGGCGGCCGCCACCGGCTACACCTCTGCAGCCATGGTCAAGCTGTTCAGTGACCGCCAATTTACACAACTGGTTGTCGAATGCGGCACCTATGACAGCCAATCGGTGGGCCAGCCCGCCTTACTGGCCGATCATTTCCTGCACCTGCACGGCGATCCGACCAGTGCCGAAGGCAAGAAGATCAAGCAGCGCCTGCTGGACTTTTTCTTTCCGGCCGATCCCGACTGGCAGGCGCTGGTGCAGTTCAGAACCCGCCAGATTCTGGAGCGCGCCGTTCGCGCACTGCGCAACGAACAATAGCCAACATTACTGAAATAGAAAAAGGGGCACGCTTGAACTGCAGTGCCCCTTTTTTTATGCGTTTGCGATTGATTCACTATCGACACAGGGCAAAGCCGGCTCCCTGGGAAACGCAATAGCAGAACGCGGTACCTCTTGCCCGATCAGTCTGCCGCTTGCGCAACGCCTACCATCTGATCATCGACCTGTGCAGGCAATTGCTGGTTCAAGGCGGCATCCAGTTGCCGGGTGTCCAGCTGATTCTCCCAGCGGGCCACCACGATGGTGGCGCAGGCGTTTCCTACCAGATTGGTCAGAGCTCGACATTCGGACATAAAA
>JBOIGK010000025.1:0-4452 GCA_050742695.1 Advenella sp.
GGAGATGGTTTTCCCGTCAGGTCCATGTTTTCTTATCAAAGCCATGGCAAACAACTGAGCCCCTTTCTGCTGCTGGACTATGCCGGTCCGGCCGATTTTGCGCCAGTCCAGCAAAAACGGGGGGTCGGCCAGCATCCTCACCGGGGTTTCGAGACGGTTACGATCGTCTATAAAGGTGAAGTAAGCCATCGCGACTCAACCGGGCAGGGCGGCACAATCGGTCCCGGCGATGTGCAATGGATGACGGCGGGCGCCGGCATCTTGCATGAGGAATTTCATTCAGAAGCGTTCACCAAACAGGGTGGTGCGCTGGAGATGGTGCAGCTGTGGGTCAATTTGCCGGCCAAAGACAAGATGGCCGCGCCGGGTTATCAGGCGGTGCTCGATAGCGATATACCCGTGGTTGCGCTGCCGAATGAGGCTGGCTCGGTACGCGTGATTGCAGGTGAGTATGCGCAAGAGAAAGGACCTGCACGCACGTTTACGCCAATGCATGTTTGGGATATGCGCATCCGGCAAGGCGGCATTACCGAGTTTGAGGTCCCGGAAGGCTGGAGCACCGCGTTGGTGGTGTTGCGTGGAACCGTGCTGGTCAACGGGGATACGGTGGCGCGTGAAGCGCAACTGGTTGTGCTGGACAAAGCCGACCGTCATATGGCTATCGAGGCAAACAGCGACGCAGTTGTGCTGTTGCTCAGCGGCGAGCCGATTGATGAGCCGATTGTTGGTTACGGTCCGTTTGTCATGAATAGCCAGGACCAGATCGCCCAGGCCATTAGCGATTTCAATAGCGGTCGTTTTGGCCAGATGGCTGAAGTATCGGCATAGCTGTCGGGCTGTTTTTAAAGCGGTGGGCAACCCTGTCCATCGCGCAACATGTGCGTTGCAGTTTTTTTAAAATTTCAGGAGAATGAACAATGAGCGCTTCATCTACTAAATCAACAACGACGTACAAGCGTCTGGACAAAGACCAGGCTGCTGTGCTGCTGGTCGATCACCAGACCGGCCTGCTTTCCCTTGTGCGGGATATTGATCCGGACAGATTTAAAAACAACGTGCTGGCCCTGGCCGATCTGGCCAACTATTTCAAGTTGCCTACTATTCTTACGACCAGTTTCGAGGAAGGCCCCAATGGTCCCCTGGTGCCAGAGTTGAAACAGGCCTTTGCCGATGCCCCCTATATTGCACGCCCGGGTCAGATCAATGCCTGGGATAACGAAGATTTCGTCAAGGCGATTGAAGCCACCGGCAAAAAGCAGCTGATTATTGCAGGTGTGGTAACCGAAGTATGCGTGGCATTTCCTGCTTTGTCCGCCATTGAAGCCGGGTACGAGGTGTTTGTGGTAACAGATGCTTCAGGCACATTCAACGAGATTACACGTCATTCTGCATGGGATCGCATGTCTTCGGCGGGGGCTCAGCTAATGACATGGTTTGGCTTGGCGTGCGAGCTGCATCGCGATTGGCGCAACGATGTAGAAGGCCTTGGAACTCTGTTCTCCAACCACATTCCCGACTATCGGAATCTGATGACCAGCCATGCCAAGCTGACATCCGGAAAGTAAAACCAGGCATTGCCGGTGCTGGCCCCTGCACGTTGTATTGACCAGCATTGGGAATCACCGGCTGAGCGGTGCACCAGGGTCGATCGATACAATGGATGCGATCTGATGCCCTGTACGAACCCGTGTCGGTAAAGTGAATGGAGCGCCTGCGGGTGCTCCTTTAGTTTTTCCTGCCGGCCATTTTCTGTTTGCCATAGCGCCGCCATACCAGGATGTAAATAATGACATTCAGAATAACAAGGCCGGCCGCCAGCAGCACTTGTACTTCACGCGTAAGTCCCGGCGGGTAAATGGCCAATAACAGATAATGCTCCAGAAAACCGCCGGTATAGGCTTGTTGTCCGGCCAGGTCCCGCAATGTGTTCTCCAGTGGTGTCAACGGGCAGATGGCGCCCAGCCCGACGATGGCAGCGGCCCAGACCAGTGCCGGCACATGTAGCCAGATGATGTGACAGCGCAGCAAAACGAGCAGCCCGCCAAATATGGCAAACAGAATAAAGGCAAAATGCGCAACCAGAACCAGGTCGGCAAGCACACGATAAAGCATGGTTTTCCTTTTGGCTCTATTGGCAGGAGGTAGCATGATCACTGCCTGGACCATGCATGCAGCGCCAGTCATCGAAAACGCCGGCCGCATCTATCCACGGTGGCGTCCAAGCAACGCCGTGAGCGTGTATGGCGTACAGGCGGAGCACTAGCGGTATGAACGGCAAGCCTTGCGTATATTCTATGGCAGCAGAAGATTTATCACAAATGTATAAATACTAGGATTTGGGCTGGATCGCGAAATCCAGCGTCTTGCTCAGCCAGTCTGCCAGCAGGGCGCAGCGCTGATCCGCGCGGGCTCGCGGCACCCAAAGACTCAGGCGTGCGTTCGTTTGCACAAAGCCCCACGGAGCTTCCAGGCGCCGGGCAGCCAGGTCATCTGCGACGACATGTTTGGGAGCGATGGCCACGCCCAGGCCTGCCGTAGCCGCTTCCAGCAGGTAATAAAGATGCTCGAATGCGGTACCCAATTGCAGGCTGTCGGCCGGTAATTGGTTTGCCTGTGCCCATTGTGCCCAGGCCTGTGGCCGGGATGCCGGATACATAAGCGGCTCATGCAATAGCGAGCTTACTGGTGTGTCCACCAGCGAGGGATAGTTGACATATCTCGGACTGAGCACGGCGCCAATATATTCCGCGCCCAGGTCATGCACAAGCATGTCATCGGGCCAGGGAGGGGCGGCAAAGCAAAGAGTTGCATCGACATTGGGATTGCGCGGGTCCAGCTCTCCTTCTCCCGCGGTCAATTGCAAGCGCAATTGGGGCAGGTCCTGGTTGAGTTTGTCCAGCCTGGGGATGAACCAGCGGGCCAATAGGCTACCCGGACAGGCAAGCACAAATGGCAGGTTACCGCTACGCTGCCGGATCTCTGCGCAGGCGCTACGTACCCGGTCAAAGGCCGCGGCACTGGCGTCGCGCAGCAACATGCCGGAATCTGTGAGTTTTATGCCTCGCCCGTCTTTCTCGATCAGCGCGATGCCCAGGGAGGATTCAAGCACTCGGATCTGCCGGCTGATCGCCCCGTGGGTAACGTGAAGCTCATTTCCCGCTTTGCTCACGCTGAGCAGGCGCGCTGCTGCTTCGAATGCAAGCAAGGCGTTAAGGGGTGGGATATCTCTGGGCATAATATGTGAGTTTATTTGACAGGTTAGCGCTATTTTATCGCTTTTTTTATAACGGCAGCTGGCTTATGCTGTATTCATGAAAACAGGCTTTGCGCTCGACACCGGCGGAAAGCAAATGACAGGAGAATGGACACCCATGGTTTCATTGAACACAGATACACGCGTAGCGGGGATGTTTGGCGACTTTGGCGGGCAATACGTTGCCGAAACGCTCATGCCGCTGATTCACGAACTGGCTGCCGAATACGAAAAAGCCAAGACCGATGAGAGCTTTCAAAAGGAATTGGCCTATTTCCAGCGGGATTATGTGGGGCGACCCAGCCCGCTCTATTATGCAGAGCGTCTGACCGAACACCTGGGCGGGGCGAAAATTTATCTCAAGCGTGAGGAGCTTAATCATACCGGGGCTCACAAAATCAATAACTGTATCGGCCAGATTCTGCTGGCGCGACGCATGGGCAAGAAAAGAATTATTGCCGAGACCGGAGCCGGGATGCATGGGGTCGCAACCGCCACTGTTGCCGCCCGCTTTGGTTTGCAATGCGTCATTTACATGGGTAGCACCGATATTGATCGCCAGCAGGCCAACGTATTTCGTATGAAATTGCTGGGGGCGCAGGTGTTGCCTGTCACAGCTGGCACTGGCACGTTAAAGGACGCCATGAACGAGGCCTTGCGTGATTGGGTCACCAATGTCGACACCACCTATTATCTGATTGGTACGGTGGCTGGTCCTCATCCCTATCCCACTATGGTCCGGGATTTCCAGGCAGTGATCGGCCGGGAAACCCGCGAGCAGATGCTGGCCCAGGAAGGCCGCTTGCCCGACTCGCTTGTCGCCTGCGTAGGGGGTGGTTCCAACGCCATTGGCCTGTTCCATGATTTCCTGGATGACAAGGATTTGAAGATTATCGGCGTGGAAGCGGCCGGCCATGGCATTGAAAGCGGCAAGCATGCAGCGAGTCTGAACGGGGGCGTGCCTGGCGTATTGCATGGTAATCGCACGTTCCTGCTGCAGGATGACGATGGGCAGATTATTGATGCGCATTCGATATCTGCCGGCCTGGATTACCCGGGCATTGGTCCTGAACATGCCTGGCTGCACAGCATCGGTCGGGTCCAATATACCGCCATCACAGACGATGAAGCGCTTGACGCCCTGCATCAATGCTGTCGCCTGGAAGGGATTATTCCCGCGCTGGAAAGCGCTCATGCAC
>JBOIGK010000026.1:0-7554 GCA_050742695.1 Advenella sp.
ACTTCAATTATTTACGATATGTTTCCCGGGGTTAGGAATGAAAAAACTTTTTGTTGCGGCAATGCTGGCTGCATTGTTACCGACAGTGGTGTCTGCGGCACCCGCCAAACTGCGTCTGGGTGTTGATCCCACGTTCGCACCTTTTGAGTCGGTCAATCCACAGGGCGAGCTGGTGGGTATTGATGTCGATATGGGGAAATCCATCTGCAAGCGCATTGAAGCCGACTGCGAATGGATTCGCATGAATTTCGATGGCGTGATTCCAGCCCTGAAAGCCAAGAAAATAGACGGCATTCTGTCCGGGATGACCATCACCAAAGAGCGCGAGAAGCAGGTCCTGTTTTCAGATGTGATGTACGCCAGCTCTACACGTCTGATGGTCCCGGCAAACAGTGAAGGGCTGGATACGACTGCCGAGTCGCTCAAGGGTAAAACGGTAGGGGTTGTTCAGGGCACCACCCAGGCTGCCTATGCCGACAAGCACTGGAAAGGCCAGGGCATTAATCTGGTTTCCTACCAAAATGATGATCTGGCCAAGCAGGATCTGGCGCTGGGGCGCGTTGACGCTACCCTGCAGGATGCTGCGGCGGCCACGATTTTCTTCGATAGCCCTGACGGCAAGAACTTCAAGCTGGTGGGCACGCCTGTGTCCGATGCAGAAGTCTTCGGCAACGGCAACGGCATCGGTCTGCGCAAGGAAGATACCGAACTGAAGGGTAAAATTGACAAGGCGCTGGCCGATATGAAAAAGGACGGCGAATACGCAAAAATACTTGAAGCCTACAAGAAATACGGCATCAAGGAACACGAATAAGCTTGTCTGACCGGTGCTGCGCGGGCCGGCTTTATGCCGGCGATCCGCGCAGTTTGCATTTTCGGGCGGCCGGGCCTGCCTAACTGTCTGGCCGAATGCAACGGTGTGAGCCGTGCCGCCAACAGGAAATTGCATTATTGCATTATTAATAACGATATTTAAGGAACCCGATGCTGTACGGTTATGGATCCCAGATATGGGCCGGTACACTCGCAACCTGTCTGCTGACCTTGTTGACGCTGGTTTTTTCGATCATTATCGGGATGGTCGGGGCTTTGTGCAAGCTGTCTCCCAATCCTTTACTGCGCTGGACCTTCACCGGGTATACGACATTGATCCGGAGTGTTCCCGACTTGGTGATCATGTTGCTGGTTTTCTACAACCTGCAGGAACTCATCAATGCCATTTGCACCTGGGCCGGCTGGCCGCAATATCAGATGGATGCGTTCTCGGCAGGGGTGACAACACTCGCGTTCATTTATGGCGCCTATATGACAGAGACCTTTCGCGGGGCGATCCAGTCTGTGCCCAAAGGTCAGCTGGAAGCAGGCTACGCGACAGGCATGTCGCCATTGACGGTGTTTCGCCTGATCCTGTTGCCTCAGTTGATCCGCTTTGCCCTGCCTGGGCTGAACAATAATCTGCAGGTTATTATCAAAGCAACGGCGTTGGTTTCCATTATCGGTTTGCTCGATATTGTGACCGTCACGCAGCAGGCGGGGCGCAGTACCCAGCAGCTGTTTTTTTTCAATCTGGTGGCCGCAGCCATTTATCTGTGCATGACGGCGGTCAGCCTGGTCGTACTGTCCTGGCTTAACCGACGCTATTCGGCTGGCGTGCGGGAGGTTCGGCTGTGAGCGAGATCCTTGAGCGCTACTGGCAGGCCTATCTCGGGTTTGGTTTTCCCATGACTGGGCTGGCCATGACTATCTGGATATTGCTGTTGTCCGTGTTGTTTGGCACGGTGCTGGCCATCCCCATGGCCATCTGGCGCAGTTCGTCCAATCGCTGGGTCAGCATGCCGGTGCGGGTGTACACCTTTGTGTTTCGTGGCACGCCGCTTTACGTGCAACTGCTGCTGGTCTACACCGGCCTGTTCAGCCTGAGCGTGGTGCGTGGCACGCCATTGCTGGCCACGTTTTTCCGTGACGGTTTCAATTGCGTGATTCTTGCTTTCACAATCAACACCTGTGCCTATATGACAGAGGTGCTGGCGGGCGCGATTCGAGCTATTCCTCATGGCGAAATTGAGGCGGCGCAGGCTTTCGGCTTTTCCCGTTTCCGGTTGTACACGAAGATTATTCTGCCCTCCGCATTCAGGCGTGCTTTGCCGTTTTACAGCAACGAGGTCATTCTGGTTCTGCATTCCACCTCGCTGGCGTTTACGGCAACGGTGCCCGAATTGCTCAAGGTGGCGCGTGATGTCAATAGCGCCACGTTCAATTCTTTACCCGCCTTTGGCATTGCTGCCATCTTGTACGCCGTTCTGGCAATGGTGCTGGTTGCGCTGTTTCGCAAGGCAGAGAAAAAATGGCTCGGGTTTCTGAAACCCGCCGCTGTTTAACAGGTCATTACCATGGAAAACTTACGCGTCCAGGATATTCACAAACGTTTCGGCAGCAACGAGGTGCTCAAGGGCGTGTCGCTGCTGGCCAACAAGGGCGATGTGATCAGTATTATCGGCTCCAGCGGTTCGGGCAAAAGCACGCTGCTGCGCTGTATCAATTTTCTGGAAACGCCCGATGCGGGCAGAATATTCATTCATGGCCAAGAGCTGCGCACGGTACAGCGCAAGGGTACGCTGGTGCCGGCTGACCGCCGTCAATTGCAATATATGCGCACGCGGCTATCCATGGTGTTTCAGCATTTCAATCTCTGGTCGCATATGACTGTACAGGAGAACATTACGGCCGCGCCGGTCAATGTGCTGGGCTTGTCGCGTCAGGAAGCGCTTGCCAGGGCTGAAAGCAATCTGCTTAAGGTCGGACTGAGCCTGGATACACTAAAAAAGTACCCGGTGCACCTGTCGGGCGGGCAGCAGCAACGGGTGGCGATTGCGCGTGCACTGGCGCTGGAGCCTGAGGTCATGCTGTTTGACGAACCCACATCGGCTCTGGATCCGGAGCTGGTTGGAGAAGTGCTGCGCGTGATGCAGAAACTGGCCGAGGAGGGGCGCACCATGATTATCGTGACACACGAGATGGCGTTCGCCCGCCAGGTATCCAGTCATGTGATGTTTTTGCATCAGGGCGTGGTCGAAGAAGAGGGCGCGCCCGGCGATATTCTGAGCAAACCCAAAAGCGCGCGGCTGGCTACTTTTCTGGCAGGAAATCTTAAGTAGTAAAATGTATTGACCAATTCAGAGGGCTGCGTTTTGCGGGTCGCTGGCATTGCCCGCTGATTTGTTGATTGTCAGTACACAGTTTGTTGGGCTGGGCCAACTGATCACAAAACAGTCATATTCTTCAGAACCACCTCGGTTACATTGTTCACGGAAAACTAGTGTACATTGGTAGGGTTACAGGCCGTTTATATAATTAAATGTAATTTGGAATGGCGGTATGCATTCCCCTGAAGTCCTGTTCTCTCTAAGAGAGAGTCTGTATGCAACGTGTCAATATTATTATCCCAACGTTTAACCGTGCCGGGTTAATTGCAGGTGCAGTAGACGCGGCATTGGGTCAAAGCTATCCGAACAAACAAGTCACGATCATCGATGATGCATCTACCGATGATACGCGTCGCATGCTGCAACCCTATTTTGATCACCCGGACTTTGTGTATGTTCGTCTTGCGCGCAATATGCATACGGCGCAGGCCAAGAATGTCGGCATAGCGCTATCAATGGCAGATGCCATTACCTTTCATGACTCCGATGATCGACCGGCACCAGACAAGGTGCTGATGCAGGCGCGTACCCTTTTCAATACCATTGTGGTTGCCGACAGTAGCATGAATTGGACGGCTTTCGAATATGAGCCGCAGCAGACGCTACCGGTTTCACTGGTCCTCACAGAACACGAATTGATCCGGTGGGATGGATCGCGTCTGACTGCACAACATGCCCTGAGCCTTGTTGACGATTTTTTTCCGAATATGCAAGGTGGATCAGGACAGTCTGGAGACTGGATCCTGATCAATGCCGGTCTTTTTCGTGCTCAGGTGTTTGCTCGTCACGGAGGTTTTCGTAACAGTATCGAAGAAGACAGGGATATGCGCAACAGGCTGATGATGGCGGGCGAAGTGCTCCATCTGCTACCCCAGGTCCTGCTGAGTAAATTCGAATATGATGATTCGCTGACAGTGGCAGAGGCGTCCAATTATCACAGCGCACGCCGCCAGGTGGACCGCGCGGCGATCTGGGCTGATATTGCAGCATGGCGCCGAACCGGACAGGTGGTACCGCAGCCCATTGAACTGCCAGATTTACAAATCGATTTTATTTCCAATCCGGCCTTGGTTGGCATTTCTGAAGCGATGATGACCCCTGCGACACGGGAACGACTGCAACGGCAATTGCAAGCCGCAGACACATCATGACGCGCCTGAAAATCGCCATTGTTGATGGTTTCTGTCCGCGCCCCTATGATGGGCAGACGTGGGAGCACGAGGCAATGGGCGGGACAGAGCTGACAGCGGCGCGTGTGGCTGAAGCGCTTGCGGCCGATCATGATCTGGTGGTGCTGCAGCACTGTAGAGAACAGGTGACATGCAGTCCGCAAGGGGTGTGCTATGAACCTGGCGCAGATTGGCGCAAGCTGGCGGCGCAGCGCAATTTTGACGTTGTCATTATTATTAATTCGCTCAAACTGCTTGCGCTGTGGCACAAGCATGCGCCTGCGCAAACCCGCCTTGTTTTGTGGCGACACAATTTCATGGGCGCTACGCACAAGAATACAGCAAATCTGTTGGGCCAGACTGATGCGCAGATGATTTGCGTTTCGCACAGCCACAGGCGCCATACGATGGCTGCACTGGGCATCGCAGAATCGTCAGACGCCGCGGCCCGGATCGGGGTTATATATAACCCCGTGGTGACAACGCTGATTCAAGGCGAACCGGTGCTGCCGGGCAGCGTGGATGTTGACCAGTTATTGTTTGCCAGTTCGCCCCACAAGGGAATGGATCAGGTGCTGGATAACTTCACGAAATTGCGGGAACGGATCCCGCAACTATCATTGCTGGTCTGTAATCCGGGCTATCTTGAGCGCCCGGTGCCGTACTGTGATGGCGTGCACTATACCGGTAAACTGCGGCCAGCACAGGTGCATGGGCATATGCGCCGCAGCCTGTGTCTGTTCAATGCCCAGAGCACCTTTGCCGAAACCTTCGGTCTGGTTTTTGCCGAGGCTCACAGTGCGGGTACCCCCGTTGTGGCGCAGCGCGGTTTGGGTGCCGTGGACGAAGTGGTGGGAGCAGGAGATGGGCAGGCGCTGGAGGTGAACGATACCCAGGCTGTGTACGACTTGATTATGCGCTGGCGTAGCGGCCTGCGACCGCAACTGTCGATGAATCCGGCGTTCGCTCTTGAAACGATCAAAACCGAGTGGCTGACCCTGCTCGATTCGAATATGGTCGCACCTGAAATGCGCCGGTCCCTAACGGAGGGGATGTCCTATGCTGTACCCTGATGCATTCAATCTTGATGACCCCATTCTGGCCAGCCTGCCGCAACTTGAGCAGGCGTTGTATGCCAGGGCGGCAGACGTGGACGCACAGGGCCTGGGCCTGGATGCCGAAATGGCCATGCTGCGCAACGCGGGTTTGCTGGCCGCTTGTGCGCCTTATTCGTATGGAGGCAAAGGACTGGGTTGCGAGCACGATACACATGCCACACTGGTCGCATTTGCGGTATTGCGCATGCTGGGGCGAGCGACGCTGTCTGTGGCGCGTCTTTACGAAGGGCACATGAATGCAGTAAAACTGGTGGTGTTGTACGGTAGCCAGGAGCAGAAAGCCCGGTGGCTACCCCTGATACTTGCCGGCCAGTTGTGGGGCGTGTGGGGCGCTGATGGTAAAACACCCCTGAGCGCATCGTTGGCAGCGGACGCACCGGCGCACATGCCGCGATATGTCCTGCACGGACAGAAAGCATTTGCCTCGGGGCTGGGTCTGCTGGACCAGGCCATCGTGACGTTCAATAAGGGTGCCGAGGGTGTCGTGCTGGCATTGGTGAATGTCGGTGAGCAGCGACGACAGGACAGATCGGCATGGCAAGTGTCCGGCATGAAAGCCACCTGGTCTGGCGTTTATGATTTCGAGGGCGTGCAGATTGATGCCAGCGCCCTGATCGGCAAACCGGGTGATTATGTGAAAGAACCCTATTTCGAGGGCGGCATATGGCGCTATTGCGCCGCTCATCACGGTGCTGCCGAGCAGATTGTACGACTATGGCGCACCCGGCTGGAGCAAAAGGGGCGGGCCGAGGATCCGATACAATTGACTCGCCTTGCCCGGGCGCGAGCCCGACTGCTGGCTATCTACTGCCTGCTGCGAGACGTATGTCTGCAGGCAGAGACCTGCAATCGAGGAGACGGGCAAGGCAATATCAATGAAGATGACCGGCGCGCTGCGGTGGAAATGGCGCTTCTGGGCCGGGAAATGACCGAAGAGATGGCGGTGGCATTGATGAACGACGCCAGGAAAGCGCTGGGCGTGGAGGCCCATTTGCCGCAATCGGATATGGAAAGAATCTGCCGGGATTTGTCAATGTACCTGCGTCAGGCAGGCCCGGACGGCAAGCTGCTTAATGCCGGCCGCCTTTATCTGGTCCAGGCCGAAGAAAGGACGCGCTTATGGTGACTCCCATGCAGCGGGGCAGCTTGCTGGTTCAGGCGGGGCAGGCGCCGGCGATTTCTCTGGAAGCGCTGGCTGGGCGCGCCAACATACTGGTTTTGACTCCCCATCCGGACGATGAAACGCTGGGCTGTGCCCAGGCAATTGCCGCTGCCTGCGATCTGGGGCGCAAGGTGATTGTTGTTGCCGTTACCAATGGCAATCTGTCTCATCCTCAATCGCAGCGCTATCCCAAGGCCGCGCTTGCGGCGCTGCGAAAGCAGGAATGTATCGACGCCCTGGATGTGCTGGGTGGTGTTGGCGTTGTGCCTGTGTTTATGGAGTACGATGACCAGTGCGCTCCACAGTCGGTGGCCGAACAGGTAATTTGTGTCGCGCGTCTGGAGCGATGGGTACGTGAGTATGAGATCACTGCTATATGGACAACCTGGGAGCAGGACCCCCACTGTGACCATCAGCGTGTCGCCCGGCTGGGCGAACTGCTGCTAGCACGTCAGCCGCAACTGAGGCTGTTCAAGTATCCCATATGGGGTCGCTTCCTGCCCGAGGCACAGGCCGTTGAAGGTACCCTGTACCAATTTACCGGAACGGGCGAGAGCGACCGTGACCGCAAGGCGCGTGCGATAGATTGTTACCGTTCCCAAACAACAATGCTTATTGACGACGATCCGCAAGGGTTTGTGATGGCGCCTGAGACCCGGGCGCATTTTCTGGAGACACCTGAACTTTTTATTTCATATGACATACCGGCGCGCAGACTGGAGTTTGATGCCCTGTACATGACCGATCCTGACCCGTGGCAGTTTCTTACGTCGGAATACGAGAAAAACAAGTATGCGGCAACGTTGTCTGCCCTGCCTCAGTCTCACTATCAGTGTGCAGTCGAAGCGGGCTGCTCCATTGGCGTATTGACCGAAAAATTGTCCGCGTGTTGTGACCAGGTG
>JBOIGK010000027.1:0-1927 GCA_050742695.1 Advenella sp.
GCTGTCATTGCCCATGCTGCTGGAAAAATGCCACCTGACGCGGCGCAATGGCTATTCTTCGATTGAAAGCACCATCACGCCCGGCGTTGCCGGCGTCGGCTATGCATTCTCGGTCTCGGCCATCACACAAGTGGCCTTCAGCTTTGGCGCAATCACGCCGCGCCTGACGGGCCAGCGGCGCGCGCAAATGGGCCGCCTGCTGATTGACGAGTGCACAATCTGGCAGCAAAAACGCCGGATTACGTCAATCGCCTTGCAAAACACGTCAGTCTCCGTATGATGTAACTTTCCGGTTACTGACGCCCCGCAAAAGGGGAAGCTACAAAGGAGATCTGCATGCAGATAGGGATAGTAAAAGAACAACTTGCCGGGGAGACGCGCGTTGCCGCCACGCCCACCTCGGTAGAACAGCTACTCAAGCTGGGATTCACAGTTGTGATTGAATCCGGCGCGGGCGCAGCCGCAAGCTTTGACGATGCCGCCTACGAAAAAGCAGGCGCCAGCATCGCCCCTGCCGATCAGGTGTGGCAATCAGACCTGGTCTATAAGGTCAATGCGCCCGATGACGCTGAAATTGCCCGCATGAAAACCGGCGCCACGCTGGTCAGCTTTATCTGGCCAGCACAAAATCCCGAACTCGTGCAGAAACTGTCTGAGTACGGCATTACCGTGCTGGCCATGGACATGGTGCCGCGCATTTCGCGCGCCCAATCGCTTGATGCCTTGTCATCCATGGCCAATATTGGCGGCTATCGCGCCGTCATTGAAGCGGCGCATCATTTCGGACGCTTTTTCACCGGCCAGATCACCGCTGCCGGCAAAGTGCCGCCAGCCAAGGTGCTGGTTATCGGTGCCGGTGTGGCCGGTCTGGCAGCCATTGGCACCGCAGGATCGCTGGGCGCCATCGTACGCGCCTTCGATACCCGCCTGGAAGTGGCCGAACAGATTGAATCGATGGGTGGCCAGTTCCTGAAACTGGAGTTTGGCGATGAAAACGGCTCGTCTTCCGACGGCTATGCCAAAACCATGTCCGAAGAGTTTATCAAGGCGGAAATGGCGCTGTTCGCCCAGCAGGCCAAAGACGTGGATATCATCATTACCACGGCTCTGATTCCCGGCAAGCCCGCGCCCAAGCTGATCACACGTGAAATGGTTGACTCCATGCGCGCCGGCTCGGTCATCGTGGACATGGCTGCCGCAGCTGGCGGCAATTGCGAATACACCGAACCCGGCCAGGTCATCACGACCGCCTCCGGCGTCAAGGTCATTGGCTATACCGATCTGCCCGGCCGCCTGCCTGCCCAGTCATCACAACTGTATGCCACCAACCTTGTGAATCTGAGCAAGCTCATGAGCAAGGAAAAAGACGGACAGATTCTGCTGGACCAGGAAGACACTGTTTTTCGCAATATGACTGTTGTGCATAACGGCAGCATTACCTATCCGCCTCCGGCGATTCAGGTCTCCGCAGCGGGCAGCAAGCCTGCAGCCAAGAAAATAGAACCCAAACCGGTCAAGCCACCCAAATCGCCCGCGTTCAAGTTCGGTATCCTGGCGCTGGTATGCGTGCTGTTTGCCTGGGTCGGGACCAATGCGCCCGCAGAGTTTCTGTCTCACTTCACGGTGTTTGTCCTTGCGTGCGTGGTGGGTTACTACGTCGTATGGAATGTCAGCCATTCCCTGCATACGCCATTGATGTCAGTCACCAATGCCATATCCGGCATCATCGTGATCGGCGCTGTGGTGCAGATCGGCCACGGCTCTGGCCTGGTCAACATCCTGGCCTTTATTGCCATCCTTATTGCCAGCATTAACATTGCCGGTGGTTTCCTCGTTACACGGCGCATGCTGAAAATGTTCATGAAAGGCAAAGGAGAATAAGATGGGTGCAGGATTCGTTACTGCCGCGTACATTATTGCGGCATTG
>JBOIGK010000028.1:0-2166 GCA_050742695.1 Advenella sp.
TCCTGGTGCACCACGTGGGCGTCCCAGAGTTTGTCGTAAAGGGTCTGAGCCAAAATGTTCTCCTGATAATGCTGGTATGCGGATTCATCGACTGTTGCGTGAACCCTGCCGTGCGCTGCTCGTTCTGCTGTTGTCCCGAACCGATATGGTATGGATACGATCTCGTTTCCCGGACTGCGCATAGTAGAGCGAACGCCTCCCGCGTTGGCAAGAATCGCGGTCGGTATAGTCATTTCATGCGCTATATACGTATTATGGCCGAATCAATATCGATAACAAGCCAATATATTATACTGGTATCAATACTACTATATTACCTGACAACACCAGCGCCGGCGCCCTGATTGTCGCTTCCCGGTCAAACCTGCCAGCGAAACAGAAAATTGCCACTATTGTGAGTAGAATAGAACATCTACTCGGAGACACGAATGACGACTCAGACCCCAGATCTTTCCCATTTATGGATGCCCTTTACCGCCAACCGAAGCTTTAAGGCAGCGCCTCGCCTGCTTGCCTCTGCCAAGGGCATGTATTACAAGAGCACCGACGGTCGCCAGATTCTGGACGGATGCGCCGGATTATGGTGTGTCAATGCGGGACATTGCCGTGACGAAATTGTCCAGGCCATTGCTACTCAGGCCGCCACGCTGGACTATGCGCCCAGTTTCCAGATGGGCCATCCGCTGGCATTCGAAACTGCCACTGCGGTGGCCGCGCTGATGCCCAAAGGGATGCAGCGCATTTTCTTTACCAATTCCGGCTCCGAATCGGTCGATACCGCCCTGAAGATCGCCCTGGCGTACCATCGCGCAAATGGCCAGTCGCAACGCACCCGCCTGATCGGGCGTGAGCGCGGCTATCATGGCGTCGGTTTCGGCGGCATTTCGGTGGGCGGCATCAGCCCGAATCGCAAGGCTTTCTCCAACTCGCTAATTCCGAATGTCGATCATCTTCCCCATACCCACAATCTGGAACAAAATGCCTTCAGCAAAGGACAGCCAGCCTGGGGCGCGCATCTGGCCGACGAACTGGAGCGGATCGTAACGCTGCATGACGCCTCTACGATCGCCGCCGTCATTGTCGAGCCCATGGCCGGATCAACGGGCGTGCTGATTCCGCCCAAAGGCTATCTGGAACGCTTGCGCGAGATCACCAGCAAGCACGGCATCCTGCTGATTTTCGACGAAGTCATTACCGGATTTGGCCGACTGGGCGCCAACACGGCAAGTGACTACTTCAGCGTCACGCCGGACATTATCACCATGGCCAAGGGTATCAGCAATGCGGCTGTACCGGCCGGTGCGGTTGCTGTCACAAACTCCCTGTACGATACCGTTGTCAACGCCAGCGAAAACGGCATCGAGCTATTCCATGGCTATACCTATTCAGGTCACCCGCTGGCGATGGCAGCCATTGGCGCGACCCTGGCGCTTTATCAGTCCGAAGGCATCTTCGATAACGCCAGAAAGCTCTCGCCCACTTTCGAAGCGGCCGCCCATGCCCTGAACGGCTTGCCAAATGTCATCGACGTGCGCAACCTGGGTATGGTCGCAGGCGTAGAACTGGCGCCGCGCGAGAGCGCGCCAGGCGCACGAGCTGCCGAGGTATTCCAGCGCTGCTATGATGCCGGGGTCCTATTGCGCTATACCGGCGACACCATTGCCTTGTCGCCGCCATTGATTGTCAATGAAGAACAGATCAATACGCTGTTTGACGTACTTGGCCAGGCCATTAGTCAGACAGCTTAAGTGACCACCGACACTGGCCACTAATACCCGCAGGGGTCCGCAAGACGCCTGCGGGATTCTGCGAATGTGCCACAACTGCAATATTAGGTACACTTCTCAACCGGAATTTTTATTGTTAACTATTGAATCATGATTACACTTAACGCGACACACCAGGCAGACCTCACCAGCTGGGTGGACAGTGCCAACACAACCGGCAACGGTTTCCCCATTCAAAACCTGCCCTTTGCCTCATTTCGCCGTCGCGGATCCGGCGAAGCATTTCGTCCCGGGGTCGGCATCGGCAATCAGATCGTCGACCTGTCCCGCCTGTATGACCTGAATCTGTTTACTGACAAGGCACAACAGGCACTTGAGGCCTGCCAGGGCATCCAGCTCAATGGCTTGATGGCGCTTGGCCAGCCCTACTGGTCTGCAC
>JBOIGK010000029.1:0-4765 GCA_050742695.1 Advenella sp.
AGTAAAAGACTGTTCATTGTTGCCCTCCTGCTTTTGCTGGCTTTTGTGTAGTCGTCGCGCTGGCGGCCGCCGCACCAATATCGTTTCCGAAATAGGTACTGACGCCGTCGATTTCCTCATCAGTCAGCTTGCGCGCCAGATGCGCCATCAGGCCATGCGGGTCATCTGCACGTGTACCCTTTTTCCAGGCGAGCAATTGGTTTTTGATATACGAGGCAGACTGACCCGCCAAAACAGGGAAAGTGGGCGCAACACCGACGCCGCCCGGTCCATGGCATTGCACACAGGCCGGCAGCCCGCGCGACCAGTCGCCACGCTGGGCAAGCCAGGCGCCTATCTTGCCCTTGGGATAGCTATCCTGCAGTTGCACAGCGCGATCGGGATCAATTACCGGCGGCAAGGATGCATACCAGGCAGCAACGGCCCTTTTCTGCTCGGCGCTCAAAGCCTTGGCAATCGGCTCCATGACAGCCTGCTTGCGTCTGCCTTGTGCAAAGTCCACGAGCTGGGCTTCAAGATACGCAGCCGGCAAACCAGCAAGAAAGGGAAACCCAGCCGCCGCCATACCCTCGCCATTTGCGCCGTGACAGGCCATACAGGGCGCCTGGCCGGTAATGCCTTTGGTTGCAATACTTTCACCTTGCGCGGTATCATCGGCAGACGCAATACCTATAGACAGCCAAAACAGGCTACCGGCGCTCACCATTGCCAGCGCAAATTTACCGTTACGCTTTTTGCGTTTTCTGTTCATCTTCTACTCCTGTCCGTAATGCTATTGAGGTTATATAGCAATTACTTATTTGTATATATCTATAGGTAATTTTATAGAATTGGCTGATCAGGGTAAAGCAAACCTGCCCAACGATCAAAAATCCAAACGGGCCAATCCGGCGCATTGACGCACCGACATCATGCATCAAAGACCGCCTTCGGTCTTGAACGCACCAATATCGAATAAATGCAGGCCAAATTCACTCACCATCCCATGCAAGGCAAAGCCTGCTGCACCTTTTTGTTCCCATCAATGCGCTCTCAACGCACGCTCAATGTTCCCTCAGTACCCCCTCATAAGTCCGCCTGCCGCGGCGTGCAATCGGGTTAGGCTGGTTCTTGTTTGCTGATATGTGCCGCCCGCCACACCAACGCGATCCGGATACTGGCACGACTATTGCTTAAGCTCTATCGCTTACTCACAAATGCAATTTGCCTTTACTCATTCCGGAGCTGATAAATGAAACGTCGCAATGTTCTTAAAACCATGGTGTGCAGTCTTGCTCTTGCATTTGGCTCTGGCGCACTCAGCAGCAGCTGGGCCCAGGGTCAGATTGATCCATCCAAACCGCCGATCAAGATCGGCATATTGCACTCACTGTCCGGCACGATGGCCATTTCCGAAACCGTGCTGAAAAATGTAGCGCTGATGCAAATTGACGCAATCAACAAAGAAGGCGGCATTCTGGGCCGCAAGGTAGAGGCCGTCATCGTCGACCCCGCTTCCAACTGGCCGCTGTTCGCAGAAAAAGCACGAGAATTGCTCAGCCAGGAAAAAGTGGCCGCAGTTTTCGGTTGCTGGACATCAGTCTCGCGCAAGTCGGTGCTGCCGGTATTTGAAGAACTCAATGGCCTGCTGTTCTACCCGGTTCAGTATGAAGGCGAAGAAATGTCGCGCAATATTTTCTATACTGGCGCGGCACCCAACCAACAGGCCATTCCTGCCGTTGAATATCTGATGAGCGAAGAAGGCGGCGGCTACAAGCGCTTCTTTCTGCTCGGAACAGACTATGTCTATCCGCGTACTACCAACAAAATTTTGCGTGGCTTCCTGCACAGCAAGGGTGTGGCCGATAGTGACATACAGGAGGTCTACACCCCCTTCGGTCACAGCGATTATCAAACCATCGTGAACGATATCAAGCGTTTTGCTGCGGGCGGAAAAGCCGCAGTAATCTCCACCATCAATGGCGACTCCAATGTGCCGTTCTATAAGGAACTCGGTAACGCTGGCGTCAAGGCGATTGATACACCTGTCGTCGCATTCTCTGTAGGAGAAGAGGAACTGCGCGGCATCGACACTAAACCGTTGGTAGGTCACCTGGCAGCGTGGAATTACTTTATGTCCGTGGACAATCCAACAAATTCGGCCTTCAAAAAACAATGGGCAGACTACGCCGCTGCGCAAAAGCTGCCGGGTGCAGACAAACCACTGACCAATGATCCGATGGAAGCGACCGTTGTCGGATTGAAAATGTGGAAAGCAGCCGTTGAGAAAGCGGGCAAGACTGACGTGGATGCCGTTCGCGCGGCCATGATAGGCCAAAAAGTCGCCGCCCCGGATGGCTTCGAAGTCGAAATGGGCAGCAACCATCATTTATACAAACCTGTCATGGTTGGCGAAATCCGTCCTGACGGACAGTTCGACATTGTCTGGCATACAGAAAAACCGGTGCGCGCTCAGCCATGGAGCCCATTCATTGCGGGCAATGAAAAAAAACCTGATGAAGTGAAATAAATGCGGGCAATGAACCGGCCCGGTAGGCCGGTCATGCAACCGACAGCAAAAAAATGGAAAGATCCGCATGAAACTCACCCCTTCCCTCATCTGCGACTGGATTGGAAAGCTGGCCATGGTTGTCGGCCTTCTGCTTGCATCTGTCACGTCGGCCTATGCGAGCACGTTGACATCTGCTGATTTGAGCGCGCTTGTTTCCGGCGGCTATGGGGAGCGCAAAGAGGCCATAGAAAAATTGGTGAATGCCGATCCTGCGCTTGCCCGTCCGCTACTGCAAAGCTTATCGCAAGGCACCCTGCTGGGCCTGCCTGACGGTCGTGTCCTGATCAAGTCCAATCAAGACTACACCGACCCATTGACCGGTAAAAGCGTCGCACCGCCAACGGAGCCGACCCGCCAGCCGGTACTGAACAACGCATTGCGCCGATTGATCCAGAATGCGTTGGCCTCAATGAGCCTGTTCGCCCCGGACAAGGCAACTCGGCGGATGGCCATTGATAATATGCTGAGTCGCCCGGACAGCCTGTCGGCGCAGCAGCTGGATCAGGCACTCAAGGCAGAAACCGATCCTGCGCTGAAACAAAAGCTCGATACCCTGCATGCCTTCGCGGCGGCAGCCGATCGCAGCACAGCGCCCGAGCAGCGCCTGCAGGCCGTGCAGTCGCTGGCATCGGTCAACCTGCCCTATGCACGCACCGTATTGAACAACATTATTTCCGAAGAAAATCATCCCCAGAGTGCGATCTCAGTTGCTGCTGCCGAATCGCTTTCACATATTGACACGCGGCAACGCAATTCTGCGCTTGCCAACAACGCCTTCACCGGTTTGAGCCTGGGCAGTGTGCTAGTGCTGGCTGCACTGGGCCTGGCGGTGATTTACGGCCTGATCGGCGTGATTAATATGGCGCATGGCGAATTTCTCATGTTGGGCGCCTACGCCACTTATCTGACGCAACGCGCCTTTCAGACCTGGATGCCTGAGTGGTTCGACTACTACCTGCTCGCAGCATTGCCCGTGGCTTTTCTGACAGCGGCGGCTGTGGGCATCGTGATCGAATGGCTGATTATTCGTCACCTGTATGGTCGTCCCCTGGAAAGCCTGCTGGCCACTTTTGGCGTGAGCCTACTGATGATGCAGACGGTACGTCTGATCTTTGGCGCGCAAAATGTGGACGTGGCCAATCCCATCTGGATGAGCGGCTCCTTTGCACCACTTGCGGCGTGGCTACCAACTTTCGTGGTTCCCTACAACCGACTCATTATTCTTGCTTTTTCTATAGCAGTTGTGATCAGCCTGTATCTGGTCCTGAATCGTACACGCCTGGGGCTTTTCATCCGCGCGTGCACGCAGAACCGCACGATGGCAGCCTGCGTTGGCATCCGGACCCGCAAGGTGGATGCTTACGCTTTTGCGCTGGGCACGGGCATTGCCGGTCTTGGCGGCGTCGCACTGTCGCAGATTGGCAATGTCGGCCCGGACCTCGGCCAGGCCTATCTGATTGATTCATTTATGGCCGTGGTGCTCGGCGGCGTCGGTCAGCTTATCGGTACCGTGCTTGGCGCTTTTGGTCTGGGCGTTCTGAGCAAGCTTGGCGAACCGTTGCTCGGCGCGGTACTGGTGAAAATTATCGTCCTGCTGCTGATCGTCGCCTTTATTCAGAAACGTCCCCAGGGCCTGTTTGCCCAGAAAGGCCGCAGCGCGGCGGAGGCTTAACGCTCATGACCACATCATTCGAACTGAATATTCCAGAACGGGCGCCGCTGTTCTCGCGTCGCGGCTGGTTGACGTTATGCGTCGTAGTCATCGGCGTATTCCTGGCGACCTTGCTGGGTACCCAATGGGCCACCCCCGGTAGCGCGCTGCATATCAGCGACTATACCCTCACGCTTATCGGCAAGATGCTTTGCTATGCCATTGTGGCCATGTCGCTCAATCTCGTTTGGGGCTACTGCGGCATCCTCAGCCTGGGGCATGGTCTATATTTTGCCCTGGGAGGCTACGCCATGGGCATGTATCTTGTGCAGTCCGGCCAGGAGTCGGCAGGGCTGCCGGCATTTACCTTCCTGCTTAACTGGACCCAATTGCCTTGGTACTGGGCTGGCACCCAGACCCTGGTCTGGGTCCTGGTCCTGGCTGCGCTGGTGCCAGCAATCGTCGCGTTCGTCTTCGGCTATTTTGCATTCCGTTCGCGCATCAAAGGCGTGTACCTGTCCATCATGACACAGGCGGTAACCTATGCCGCCATGCTCTTGTTC
>JBOIGK010000030.1:0-6083 GCA_050742695.1 Advenella sp.
TGCTTATTCCATGGTCACCCCGCCGCATGCCAATGAATTGGCGTTCTATTCAATTGTGGTCCCGGATGGCCAGTTCAGCCCGCGCCTGCATGATCTGAGGGTAGGCGATGCCGTGTATATCGACAAAACCGCATTCGGCTTCATGACCATTGAGCGCTTCCCCCAAGGGGGACAGTTGTGGATGCTGGCCACGGGCACCGGCCTGTCTGCGTACCTGCCCATGCTGGACGATCCGCAGACCTGGCAGCAGTTTGAACGCATCATCCTCGTGCATGGCGTCAGGCAAGCCAACGAACTGACCTACCAGGACGATATTGCGCGCTTTGCCCGGACCCATGCAGCCAATGACCAACAGTTCGTGTACCTGCCCGTAGCGTCGCGCGAGCCCTTGCCGGGCATGCCGCAGGCGCGTATTACCACATTGATCGAAGCGGGTGAACTGGAACAACTGGCTGGCGCCAGTCTGGATCCGGCGGTAGCCCGTGTCATGCTTTGCGGCAACCCGGCAATGGTGAAGGACGCTCGCAAAATTCTTGCCGACCGCGGCTTTGCCCCTGGACGCCGCGGCGTTGCCGGCTCTCTGGCCGTGGAAAACTACTGGTAAGGGTTACCGGCATATTTCCCCGTCTTGTGGCCGGGCGGGTAACCCCGTATATCACCGCATGGCATTTCATGAAAATTCTTGGTACTATTTCCCCAGGACCTATTGCTGCGTAGCAACATATTATCGTTTCTTGGCGATTCTTAACAAATGCGCGCGCATATTTCACATTCTTGCCTGTAGCGAGTGTTAGAATTTTTTCATTGAACGCCGACCTTAGTTGGATATGGACCGAATATGATCATGCTTTACCAGCTCCATGAGCTAACCCGCAGCTTTCTTTCGCCGATGGCATCGTTCACACAAATCGGTTCCAACCTCTTCACCAACCCCTTCAGTCCCTACACCTACCTCCCCCTGTCAAAAAACATTGCCGCCGGCTTTGAACTGTTCCATCGTCTGGGCAAAGATTACGAAAAGCCCGAGTGGAATATCGACACGGTCATGGTAGGGGACAAAAAAAGCAACATCACGATTACCACCACGCGAGCCAAGCCCTTCTGCAATCTTATTCACTTCGAACGCGAATACAGCAAGAATCCGGGTGGCGATCCAAAAGTGCTCATCGTGGCTCCCCTATCGGGACACCATGCCACGCTTTTGCGCGACACAGTCAAAACCATGCTGACCAGTTTCGATGTCTACATCACAGACTGGGTGGACGCTCGTATGGTGCCTCCCAGCAAGGGACCGTTTCACCTGGACGACTACGTTGACTATGTCCGTGAATTCATCCACGTTGTCGGCCCCGACATGCACATCATGTCCGTCTGCCAGCCCACCGTACCGGTGCTGGCCGCCGTATCGCTCATGGCCTCTGCCGGCGAACACGACGCCATGCCCAAATCCATGATCATGATGGGCGGCCCCATCGATACACGGCTGTCGCCTACACAGGTCAATAGCCTGGCCGATTCAAATCCGTTCTCGTGGTTCGAAAACAAGCTGATTCACGTTGTGCCCGGTCGCTACCCCGGCGCCGGCCGCAAGGTTTACCCAGGTTTTCTGCAACATGCAGGTTTTGTGGCAATGAACCCGGACAAGCATATGGAAGCGCATTATGACTTCTACATGAACCTGATGTCCGACCAGTTGTCCGAAGCAGAACACCATCGCCGGTTTTATGACGAATACAATGCCGTGCTGGATCTACCCGCTGAATACTACCTGGATACTATCCGCATCGTATTCCAGGACCACCTGCTGCCCAAAGGCGAATGGAAAGTACACAATGAATTGGTCAAACCCCAGGACATTGCCCACACCCGCCTGCTGACCATCGAAGGTGAAAACGACGACATCACCGGCTATGGCCAGACCGAAGCCGCCCAGAAACTGTGCTCCGGCCTCAAAAAAGAGGACAGAAAGCATTTTCTGGCCAAAGGCTGCGGCCACTACGGCATATTCTCGGGCTCCAAATGGAGAAAGCAGATTTTCCCTGTAGTGGAAGCTTTTATCACCGAAACCGAAGAAAAGAGCGTTAGTCAGGCTGTTGCTGCCGCCTGAAAGCAACTGACACTGCCATTTTCGGTACAATGAGAGGGACGTGGCTCTGGCCGCGTCCTTTTCTTATTGCCCCCTATGAACCACGCCCTCCTCATCGACCGCATAGACGCGGTATTACCCCAGACGCAATGCACCCAATGCGGCTACGACGGCTGTCGTCCGTACGCACAGGCCCTGGCGGCGGGCACCACGCTGATCAACCGCTGTCCGCCCGGCGGCGATGCCGGCATTGAAAAACTCGCAGCGGTGCTCGATACCCCCGTTTTGCCGCTGGATGAATCCTGCGGCCAGCCGGGGCCCCTGCTCGTGGCGGTGATTGATGAAGCACATTGTATCGGCTGTACCTTATGCATCCAGGCCTGTCCGGTGGACGCCATTATGGGGGCCAATAAATTCATGCACACAATCATCCCCGATTTGTGCTCGGGTTGCGAGCTGTGTGTTGCCCCCTGTCCGGTAGACTGCATCGCCATGGTCGATGCCAAGCGCCCATGGACGCAGGAGGACGCGGACGCCGCCCGAACGCGTCACGAAGAGCGGGCACACCGCCTGCAACTGAATGCCCTGGAAAAAGAAGAACGGATGCGCCGTGCTGGCGTTCAGGCGGCCAACTCCAGCCAGCAGACAAACGCCCATCCCGAGCAATCCGCCGATCACCTGCCACAACCGATCCAGGAGCCCACGGCAGCGCCAACAGCCGAAGACGCCAAAAAAGCAGCCATTGCACTGGCGTTGCAACGGGCGCGCGCACGTCGCAAAACCACAAATCAATCGGGTAGTACTTCA
Organism: Advenella sp.; assembly: GCA_050742695.1. Classification (GTDB taxonomy): domain Bacteria; phylum Pseudomonadota; class Gammaproteobacteria; order Burkholderiales; family Burkholderiaceae_B; genus Advenella. Next base: position 2,894 of record JBOIGK010000030.1, read on the forward strand.
TGAATGCAGCAAAACGCAAACTCATTTTCGAACGACTGGCCGCCGCCAATGCCAACCCTACCACCGAGCTAGAATACGAAAACACGTTCCAGCTGCTGATCGCCGTTTTGCTTTCGGCGCAGGCGACCGATAAATCGGTCAACCTGGCCACTCGCCATATTTTCGACACCTGTAAAACCCCGCAAGACATTCTGGACATGGGGCTGGACACCTTTACCGAAAAGATCCGCACGATCGGGCTATACAAGACCAAGGCCAAAAATGCACTGGCAACCTGTGCCATCCTGCAGGAGCAATACCAGGGCGTCGTGCCCGATAATCGCGAAGCGCTCGAGGCACTGCCCGGTGTCGGACGAAAAACAGCCAACGTTGTCCTCAATACCGCTTTTGGCCAACCAGCCATGGCCGTGGACACACATATTTTTCGCGTCTCCAATCGAACCGGCCTGGCTCCAGGCAAAAACGTCAGGCAAGTCGAAGACAAACTCATGCGCTTCGTGCCCAAGGAATACTTGCTGGATGCGCATCACTGGCTGATTCTGCATGGCCGGTATATTTGCGTGGCGCGAGCGCCCAAGTGCGCGCAATGCGGAATTGAAGACCTGTGTGAATTCAAAGAAAAAAATCTGGGGAGCGCCGAGCGTCGACCAGCCGGAAAAATGGGTACAGCCCGGCCAGCAAAGAAAGCCGCATTAAAAAAGACCGCAAATCCGGTAAAAAAGACGATGAAAGAAGCGGCATGACAGGGCTGTGCAAACCGTTGAGTCGTACGGCCAGAAAATCAGGCGGCCCCATTTTGCTTTTGCAAAAGCGTATGCAAAACTTGGCCTCATAACCTTTTTAATCATCCGCAAACAATCGGATTCCTGCGCTTTGGTGGCGCTTTGGCTCACACGGGCTGGTAATGCAAAACACATCACTCGCCCTGTCTTTGCCTTTTCGTCTGCCTGGACTGTGCTCCGGCTGCCTGCGGGTGTATGACGCGCAAAAGCTGCTGGAACTTTGGACATTGCATATGACTGGGCGCCGGACAATCTGCCACATGTCGCAGCGTATCCCGAAGCGCCTTTAAGCGGCGGACCTGATCCTCAATTGCATCGGCACGTTCATGCAGAACGGGGCGCGACAGGTTCGGTGACCCGTCCTGACCGAACATTCCCTTGATCTGCTCCAGAGAAAAACCGGCAGCCTTTCCCAGCGATATCAATGCCAGTTGAGTAAGCGTTTGCTCTTCGTACTGGCGTCTCAGACCGTGCCTTGCGCAGGAATGAATCATTCCCAGTTCTTCGTAGTAGCGTAACGTCGAAGGAGGAATGCCACTGCGCTGGGACAACGCGGCAATATCAATCAGATTCATGGCTTGACTTAAAGTTGACTTGAAGTTGCATAATACTTGCCACAACATCTGCAGGCAAGGAAAAAAAAACATGAATGCGCTTCACGGAACAAAAACGTCTACGCTCATATTGACGGCGCTGGCTGGTGCAATGCTGCTCGCCTCACTTGGCGTCAGTATCGCCACGGTGGCGCTACCGGCGCTGACGCGGGATTTCAACGCAACGCTGCCCACTGTGCAATGGGTCATGCTTGCCTACCTGATCACAATCACAGTCGCAATCGTGCTTGCAGGCAAACTTGGTGACCTTATCGGTCATCGGCGTGTGCTCATACTCGGGCTGGTGCTCTTTGTGCTGGCGTCATTGCTTTGCGCGGCTGCGCCGACGCTGGAGCTACTGGTGCTCGGACGTGTGGCTCAAGGCGTGGGTGGAGCCACACTGATGACATTGCCCATCTCCATGGTCCACGAATTCGTGGCCAGGGAGCGGATTGGCTCTGCAATGGGACTATTCGGGACCATGTCCGCCATCGGCACCGCCTTGGGCCCCTCGCTCGGTGGTGTGCTCATTGGCAGCATGGGCTGGCGCGCGCCGTTCATCATGCTGGCCGTTCTGGCCGCCGGTCTGTTGATATTGACAGCAAGGGTGATTCCGGCTGGTACCAACGGCAAAAGTCCGAGCGCCGCCTCGCCAGACTGGGCAGGCGCAGTCCTGTTAATGGTAACGCTTATACTATATGGACTGGGCACGGTTGGAAGCAACAGCAATACGGCAATGCAGTCAGCTCTGCTGTTGGTATGCGCCACTGGCACGCTTATCCTGTTCCTTCATTGCCAGTCGCGCGCACCCTCACCCCTGGTGCCGCTGGCGCACCTGCGTGACCCGTTAACGGGCACGGCGCTATTGATGAATCTGCTGGTGTCCATTCCCATGATGGCTACCCTGGTAATCGGCCCGTTTTTCCTGTCCTTCGGACTTGGCTTACACGAAGCGGGCATCGGACTGGTGATGGCTGTTGGCCCGCTGGTAGCAGCCATTTCGGGGATACCCGCCGGTCGCCTGGCCGATCGCATTGGCGCGCAGCGCACGCGCATGACCGGTCTGATCCAGACTACGCTCGGTGTGATCGCACTGGCCTATTTTCCGCGATTCCTGGGCGTTGCCGGTTATATCATGGCGCTGATATTGTTGACACCTGGCTTTCAGCTTTTTCTGGCAGCCAACAGCACTGTCATCATGCTGGGTGCCACCCAGACGCAACGCGGCCTGCTCTCAGGACTGCTGGGGTTGTCACGCAACCTGGGATTGATGACCGGGGCATCGCTCATGTCTGGCGTGTTCACCATGGCACTTGGGCCACAGGGCATCACCGGCGCTACGGCAGGCGGTATTGCCCAGGCATTTACGACCACATTCGTGGTTATCGCAGGAATTTGCCTGCTGGCCCTTATTCTGTCCTGGTGCATACGCCGGGCGCGGCCAAAGCAATACGAAGCATAATGCGAGTGGCTTGCCAGGCGGTATCCGACCACGCTGGCTCACCCGGCATTGCTGTGTATTCATGCAAGTCACAGCCTTGCACGCCGGGCCTTCACAAACCACCCTGTCCGCTTGTTGATTTATCGCGAACGCACAGGCATAGTCAGTTGTCAAAGTTTAGGAACATCGATTTTGAGTTTCCATGAAAATCCATTAACTATAAGAAAATAGTCTTCTTAAATCGATATACTATTTTTCGCTAAAACGATATTACAAACTTTAGTCTTTATCAATCGATACCAGGCAAACTAAAGGTAATATGGACGCCCGGGTTCTGCCCTATGAACTATTGCTCGGGCTGATAGCCATTGGTT
>JBOIGK010000031.1:0-15967 GCA_050742695.1 Advenella sp.
GAATAGAATTGATTGTGCCACGCCTCTGCTTATAGACTTGTTGTCAGGCAACCTGCTTGAATACCCATCTTAATCACAAACAACCAAAATATATACCGATGTACTAACCACGGTCGCAAATTAGCGCCCCTGTAATATAGATGCAAACCCAGCCGGTTTACCGCTATAGCAACGGAAGTTTGTTGGTCTTGACCACTTCTGTCCATTTGGCCACTTCAGATTTGATACGGTCAGCAAACTCTTGCGGCGTATTCTTTACCCGTCGCGCGCCCATACCCTCAAGCTGTGTAGTTACATCTTCGTCAGTCAAGGCTGACGCGATGGACTGGTTCAATTTTTGTACTACATCGGCAGGCGTGCCGGCGGGAGCCAGAATACCGAACCAGGCAGATACTTCATAGTCGGGCACGCCGGATTCACTGATGGAAGGGACATTCTTGAATGTTGGCCATCTGTCTTTTGTCGTCACGGCCAAAGCCCGTAGGCTACCTGCTTGAATGTGCCCTGCTGATGAGGGCAGGTTATCGAAGCCCACCTGGATCTGTCCGCCTATCACATCATTCAGCATGGGGCCGCCGCCTTGATACGGCACGTGAACCATATCGATACCTGCCTTGGCTTTCAGCAGTTCGCCGGACATGTGAGGGCTGCCGCCCATGCTGGTCGAGCCAAAGCTGACGGCACCTGGATTGCTTTTGGCATAAGCGATGAATTCCTCGAATGTCTTAAACGGCGCATCTTTGTTCGCAATCATAACGTTGGGGGTATCAGCCACGATGATTACGGGCGCGAAGTCCTCAACCGTTCGATATGACAGCTTTTTGTACATCGCCGCATTAATACCATGGGTATTGATCGTGCCCATGACCAGGGTATAGCCATCTGGCTTGGCTCTGGCAACCGCCAATGTGCCAATCTGGCCACCCGCTCCTGGCTTGTTCTCGACAATAAAAGTCTGGCCCAGGCTTTTGGTCAGTTTCATGGATACAAGGCGAGCAAGAAGATCGGTAGTGCCGCCAGGAGGATAAGGGACCACTATCGTTACCGAGCGTTCGGGGTACGCAGCATGGGCTACCCCGCATACAGCCAGCGCTATGCCTAGACTTAACGCAGTTACCATTTTATTTTTAAACATGTTGACTCCTCCTGTGGTTATTATTTCAAAGCAATTGTTGCCCGTGTAGTTTGCCGCGCAGCGATTCGGGCACCTCAACCTTGAACCCCAGAATCGCAGCGGACAGGGCTTTGCCATAGTTGTCCAGGCAAAGACTGCGCGATACACCGCCGCCTAAAGCTCCGTGGGCGACGAAGTTCATGGCGTGTATGTTGTCAACTTCATAGCGCAATACGTCGCCCGTAATCACACCTCCATAAAAAGCTTTGATGCGTTCGGCGGTAAGCTGGGCTTTAAGTAGTTCATAGAATTCGGGCTCGTAGGCAAACACGGAGATATTTGAAGTGTTCCCTTTATCTCCGGAACGGGTGTGGGCCAGATGCTGCAAAAGTATTAACATGATCAACTCTCAAAATAAGTTACAGTGGCCGGGACACTTTCACGAGGAACCAATGAGGACCAGACACCAATGATCTCGCGTGTTCGCTCCTGGTGCGGCACGCGCTTGCCGGTATGTGCAATACCAGAAACCGCCATGCCGTCAACTTCACGCCCGACCTTTTCCGCTTCATCTCGGGTACGCGTACGAGCTGCGACACGTACCGCAATTTCATAGGGTTCCGGAGCGTCCTCTGGCGTGGCGTCCCCATGAATGGCGTTGATGCCCAGGAAATCTATGCGCAGGTCTTGCGCATCCAGCTTCACAATTTTGAAGCGTTCTTCCAGTATGCGTTTGGCTAATTGGGCGCGTCGCAGCGCTCCCGGTCCGGCATAAAAAAACATGTCTTCACCTATAAAGCCTTCTGTGCAACCTATCGACACCTTTAGGGTCGGCGTACGTGGCTTACCGCTGATATGCGTCACGCGTACCCGATCGGGACCGTCCTGTTCCAGGTTGACGGTCGTAAAGTCAACGACGACATCCGGCGTCAGATAATTGGCAGGATCGTGCACCTCATACAGGATTTGTTCCTTCACCGTTTGTAGCGTCACTGCGCCGCCGGTGCCTTTTACTTTGGTGATAACGGCGCTACCGTCTTCTTGCACCTCGGCGATGGGAAAGCCGAAGTTCCAGGGTTCAGGCACATCTTTGAAGCCCGGGTCGGAAAAATAGCCGCCAGTCACTTGCGCTCCGCATTCCAGCAGATGCCCTATACCGTTACCCGCACCCAGGCGAGCGTGATCAAGCGGATCCCAGCCGAATTCGTACATCATCGGCGCCATGAATATCGATGGGTCGGCTACGCGTCCCGTTATAACGATTTGAGCGCCGGCCCTCAGCGCTTGCACGATGGGTTCTGCGCCTAGATAGGCTTCAGCAGAGATCAGGGCCGGTGCCAACGTGCTGGTCGATTCCCCATTTTCCAGAATATTGTCGGTAAGTTCCAAGACACTCTCGGTAATCAAGCTGCCAGTGACAGCAGCAACTTTGACGCCCGATACGCCTAGTTCGCGCAAAAGCGCCACCACACGTTCGGCTGCCGCTTTGGGATTGATCCACCCCTGGTTAGAAATAATACGTGTGCCTTGGCGTATGCAAGCCGGCAAAACAGCGCGCATGCGATCGTCCAGATAGGTGTCGTAGCCAGGGAAACCGGGGTCACGCCGGCTGCGGACCTGGGCTGCCGAAACAGTGGCTTCAGCCATTGTCTCGAAGCAAAGATAGTCCAGTTGCCCATGTTCGGCATTCAGGGCAGCGGGCTCGATTCGGTCTCCCCACCAGGCAGCGCCAGATCCAATTCGGACCGTTTTATTCATGCGTTTTCTCCTATGTGCTTGTGTTAGACGTGCATGGCGTCTTTGTGCAATATCTGTTGAAGTACATTGCTGAACAACAAGTCTATAGACCAGGCAGTGGCGCAGCTAGCCCTATGGCGGAACAGAGCCTGTGAATATTATTCATAGGAAAATGTAGACAAACCTGCATCAATACAGGCGTTTCTGTGTGTGATGAGCGTTCGTCAACAGTCGTTCTCTCCACGCTACCCATTTGTACAATTCGATCACCTCATGCAAGGCGTTCACATTAAAAATCACAAAAGAATATAACCACCATAGTCATGCGCAGACATGGGCCTGAATATGCTCCAGTAAAAATTCGACTATTTACGGACTGCTCCGAAGAACCAGTGCATGACTAAATGGTAAGGAAAAGCTAAGTTGCCGCACCGGCTGCCCAAAGACATAATTGTCGACTCGAAGCTTCGCGCACTGAACCGGAGCTGTATTTAACAATTTCCAAGGAGACAACTGCATGCGTCGAGTCGACTACCGAGACTTGATCGGAGGGGTATTGATCACAATTGCCGGGGCTGGGGCTATGTACCATTCATTGACCGCTTTCTCTGTTGGCACGGCGGCCAGGATGGGACCAGGTTACTTCCCCGCCCTCGTCGGTGGCCTGTTACTGCTGTGCGGGCTCATGATACTGATTCCTGCTCTACTGCGTGACGGACCCATGCCAATCTTCGAATGGAGGCCGCTGTTCTGGGTTAGCCTTTCGGTGCTCGCATTTGCGTTGCTGGTCCTCCCGTTCGGTCTGGTGCCCGCAATTATCGCGCAGTCCATCCTCGCCGGTATTTCGGATTGCAAACTGTCTTGGCGGGGCTCGCTGCTTCTGGCCGGGGCTCTCTCCGTCGGAGCAACCCTGGTCTTCAAAGTGGGCCTGGGCGTTATCCTGCCGACGTTCGCCTGGCCCTGGTAGGAGAAGATAAAGATGGAACTATTTGACAACATCACGCTCGGTCTGACGACCGCGCTCGCCTGGAACAATCTTCTCTGGTGCATCATCGGCGTATCGCTCGGCACGTTGATCGGCGTGATCCCGGGCGTCGGTACCCTGGCGACAATGTCGCTATTGTTTCCGATCACCTACTCCCTGGAACCTACCGCCGCGCTAATCATGCTGGCCGGTATCTGGTATGGCAGTACCTACGGCGGATCGACAGCCTCGATCCTGTTAAATCTTCCGGGAACACCAGCCAACGCCGTGACATGTCTGGATGGGTTCCCGATGGCCAAACAGGGTCGGGCTGGCGTCGCGCTACTGATGACGACCGTTGCCTCCTTCTTCGGGGCCAGCGTTGGTATTCTCATGATGATGCTGTTCTCTCCACTCGTTGCTGACGTCGCGTTAAGTTTCGGTCCCGCGGAATACTTTTCGATGATGGTGCTGGGCCTGGTGGCGGCCTCTGTGGTGTCGTCCGGCTCGGCGCTCAAGGCCATTACCATGGTCGTGGGCGGTGTGCTGCTGGGCATGGTTGGCACCGACGTCAATTCCGGCGTCGCGCGCTTCGATTTCGGATTTCCCGAGCTCCAGGATGGCGTGCAGATCGTCGCACTTGCCATGGGCCTGTTTGGCGTCACCGAGATCATCGCCAGCATCAATCATGTGAAGGCAGCCGACCGCAAGATCGACGTATCGATGAAGGCCATGCTGCCAACGCGCGATGAGATTAAGCGTTCCTGGGGACCAATGACCCGCGGATCAGGCCTGGGATCGTTCTTCGGCGTGTTGCCCGGCGTGGGCCCCACCGTGGCCGCCTTCATGGCCTACGCGGTGGAGAAACGGGTCTCTAAGACGCCCGGGCGCTTTGGCAAGGGCGCGATCGAGGGTATCATGGCCCCGGAGTCGGCCAACAACGCGTCAGACCAGGCGTCCTTCATCCCGACGCTGACGCTCGGCATTCCCGGCAGTGTGACGATGGCGTTGATTATGGGTGCGCTGATGATCCACGGCATCCAGCCCGGACCACAAATGCTGACCGAGCACCCCGACATGTTCTGGGGCTTGGTGATGAGCTTCTGGATCGGCAACATCGTCCTGGTGATCCTGAACGTGCCAATGATCGGTCTGTGGATCCGTGTGTTAACGATTCCATATCACATCCTCTACCCGGCGATCGTGATGTTCATCTGCATTGGCACTTATGCTGTCAACAACAACGTCTTCGATGTCTACGCAGTTCTGGCGTTCGGCATGGGTGGCTACGTACTGCGGGTGCTCGACTTTCAGCCCGCTCCGCTGCTGCTCGGCTACGTATTGGGCCCGATGCTGGAGGAGAATTTCCGACGCGCCATGCTGCTATCGCGAGGTAGCGTCCAGACCTTCATCGAGCGCCCGATCAGCATGTGGGTGCTGATCCTGACGGCAGCCTTGCTGCTTTGGGGCTTGTGGAGCGGCCTGCGTCAGCGGTCGGCTGTGACCAAGACGCTATCCACAGAGCCAGTCTGATCCACGCAGAGGTTTTTTTAAAGGATGGCCGACTCAGTCGGCCATCCTTTTTTGAGCCGGGCTGCACACCTCATACGATGCTCGTCGCAATTCGTAAACACGCTTGGGGGACTGATTGCGCGTGTTCATATGTGCTGTGGTGTTGCCCTTGAACTTTCCACGGTCCGATAAATACAAGCCGTAGCTTGTCGTAGAGATTTTTTCGCGTTTGTGTTATTGCGCCTGCTCACGAGCCCGATTCGAAGACAAGCGCCACTTACAATCCTGATGGCGTTAACTGTGTGTTGAATCCAGGGGCAGTGATACGATTACCCGTAGCCCTGGATGAGCATCAGAAAAAGAAAGCGTTCCGCCGTGCAAACCGACAATGCTCATGACGCTGGTCAGGCCCAAACCGTGGCCCTCGGAAGATGGATCGGATCGATAAAAGTGCTTGCCCAGGTGCTCATATTCGGTGGCCGGCAACCCAGGCCCATCGTCTTCGATAGTAATGAGTCCGGTACGACCCTGCTTGACCACGTCAACAACGACCTGACTGGCGGCATACTTAACCGCATTGTCCAGCAGATTGGCAAGCGCGCTGGCGAGCAAATTTACATCGCCATAAAAAGTAACGGAATCCAGATCCGAACGGCATAACGAAATACCTTTTTCTTCTGCTAACGCCTCATGCATCTCCACTACGTCAGTGACGATGACGTCCAGTTCGCAGGGCTTAAACGAACGACGTTGTATGCCTGCTTCCATCTCGGCAATTTGCAAAAGTTTTTCCAGCAATACATTAAGACGCTCGATACCTTCTATTGCGTGTTGGTTGGCCTTTAGCGCTTCGGCCAGGGAAACACCCGGCTGCTGCGCCACTCGCAATGCACCAATAATGCGAGTCAGCGGCGTACGAAGATTATGCGCAATGGTATCCGAGATGTGCCTGGCACTCTTCATCAACAGTTCGATCCTGTCTAACATCGTGTTAATGTCACAATTAAGCAGGGTGAACTCGTCGTCGCCTGTCGGTGCCGAGATACGTTTAGAGAGTTTGCCAGCACCAATTTGCTGCGTCGTCCGGCGAATGTGGCTAACGCGGTACGCTAATTCTCTTCTAAAAATATATGTCCCCAGAAGTACCATGAGCACAGCCAAAAGAATGGCTGCCGCCGTCGCTCGCCCAATTAATGAGGTGATGTCGCCTATCTCACTTGAATCCTGCCCAACGACTAATATTTTACCGTCGGCCAGGGTTTGGATTTTTAGATAGCCACGCGTAGGAACGCCATTTTGAATAACCTCAGCGTCAAATACTTCGATATTTGTTGAGTTCAATTGTGGGGAGATGGCAAGATTTCCGGCTAGCTTTCGACCATCCTCATCAAGAAGCAAGTAGATCTCCCGGTCGGAGTCGATTCGATCCGAAAGCGTCAGTGCAATCGCCGATATAAGTGCATCACTGCCGCCATCTTCAAAGGCCGCTATCAGACGTTGTGCGGTCGCTGTTATTTGTCTTGAGTACTCGGTACGTAATGCGCCAATGAATTGAACGTATATGAATACGATCAATATTGACGTTGTAAAAATTGCCAGCAAACCATAATTCAACGTCAGGCGAAAAGAGATGGAGTTCCACTGGCGCCTAAAGAAATCAATCATTCTTCTTCGAATTCCGTACTGTTGGAGCCCTGTCTATCAGAAAGGGTGTACCCCACACCGCGTATAGTGTGGATCAGGGGGGTTGTGGAAATGAAATCAATCTTACGGCGCAACCTGCTAACCTGAACATCTATAACATTCGACTGGGGATCAAAGCTGTATCCCCAAATTGTTTCAAGCAACATCGTTCTCGTCACGATCCTGTGAACGTTAAGCATGAGATAAAGCAATAAACGGAACTCTTGCGGCTGCAAAGAAATCGATCGTTCTGCTCGTTGTACTTTTTGCGTAGCGACATTAATCGTCAGATCTGCAATACGAAGTTGCTTGACTTCCAGATCGGGTCGCGTTCGCCTGACCAGCGCATCCAATCGAGCGACCAGTTCAGAAAAGGAGAATGGTTTGACCAGATAATCATCACCACCGGCTCTTAAACCATCAACCCGATCATCGACAGCCGATAGCGCGCTAAGCACCAAAACCGGCGTTTTTTTCCCCAACACCCGAAGGGCCGATAGTATTGAAAGGCCATCGACATGATTGGGCAGTATACGGTCCAAAATGATAATGTCCCATTTATCCTTCATCGCATTTTCAAGCCCGCTTGCGCCATCCCCGCAAACGCTCACCAAATGCCCTAGTTCCGTCAGGCCATTGGCAAGATAACGAGCGTTATCTCGATCGTCCTCAATAATAAGACATTGCCACATATCTGTTTCCACGCGAAGTAAGTGTGAGGCGAGCGCCCCTTGAAGATTAGCAGAAGCACGTCATAGGCCTCATGCCCTTTTCGTGCAGCTGTCGAAAACCATATCACCAAGCACCGATCGACTCAAGACGGCAGTGATACGGTGATCATGTTTGCGGGACGTGCTTATGCTGGCCAGGCATTTGCTGGATTCTCAGGTCTTGGATCACCAAGCAGAGTTGTCCAGTCATGCATACCGCCCCATTGGACGATGCTGGCCGCTTTCTCGGTAAGAATCTGCAAGGCGTCTGCGCCAGTTAGAACGACGTAATTTGCGGCAGATATATGCCTGTTTCCTTGCCAAACGGTAAGGCTATCGTAATACGTTCCGCGCAGGGCTTGACTAAGATGGTTCAAACACATCCGGACCTTGTTCCGATTGACTGGTTGCCGCCGCAGACCCGCGCTGTGCCGTTTTCCTGCTTAGCTCCCCCATAAACCTGGGGTTTGGCAGACATGCTATAAAATGGCCGTTGCACCTCTTTGGGAGTAGGAAGAATGTCCATTCAAGCATTTAGCCGATGCGCCGCCATATTGTCTGTCGTCGTCTTTATTGCCGGCTGCGGTGCAGGCGCCAATAAACCCCCTGTTGCTGCCGAACGCAATAATGATTGCAAATGGTACCGCAGCAGTTGCCTTTATGAAGGCTCATACGAGCCGGGAGAGCGGGACTACGCAGAACGAGAGGCCAAACGCCTGAATCTGGCCCAGACTATCCGGCTGACGCGCAGCACCTGGCAGTGATTAGAGAACAATCTCCCTCCTTCTCCCAGTACTGTTTGCAACCAATTCATTGTGTATGACACCGGCGCCGGTCTTGTATAAGCATTATTAAAACCTGCAAGACATGCCTTGTGCGGCATTTTTTTGGCCTAGCCTGGCGCGACCGGTCAGAACATCACAATCGCCATTACCCGTGCTGGACTGTTTCACCAGGCCCGCCCTGTTGATGTATACCTCATGCACAGCGCCCAGCGATAATCTCACCACTGAATCCGGCAACAACCTCGCACCAATGGAAAATTCTCGGATACTGAACATGGTCCGTCCATTGAGGTCGCGTTTACTCGTTTTGCGATACTAACTTAGTATCAAATAATCTATTTTTAATATTGGACCAATATCATATTTGTGCTTATGCTTTTCCTTATTCGGAAAATCATAATATGAACGACATTACATCCTCTTGCAGCGCATTAGCCGGTATTACCATTGTTGACCTGACCTCCGTGGTCTTTGGTCCGTACGCCTCTCTGATCCTGGCCGACTATGGCGCGACGGTTATCAAAGTTGAACCATTACAGGGCGATTCCACTCGGTATACCGGACCAGCCTACCAGGAAGGGTTATCGGCCGTTTTTCTGGGTTCCAACAGAAACAAGAAGAGTATTGCAATCGACATAAAAACCCCGGAAGGGCTTGAGGTGCTGCAGCGATTGCTGCAAGAGGCCGATGTCTTCATGCACAGTATCCGTCCCCAGAAACTGACTAAACTGGGACTGGATCCGGCCACACTGACACGGCGCAACCCGAAACTGATCTACGCAGCGCTGCTGGGTTACGGATCCGATGGCGCTTATAGCGGCATGCCGGCATATGACGATATTATTCAGGGCCTGTCCGGCATACCGGACCTGATCAGGCAACAGACCGGTGCCGTGCGCTATATGCCGATCATTGCCGCCGATAAAACCTGCGCGCTGATGGCTGCCCATGCGATTCTGGCCGCCCTCTTCCAGCGCGAGCGCGATGGCCGCGGGCAACTGATCGAAATCCCGATGTTCGAATCCATGGTCTCGTATGTGCTGGTTGAACATTTTTACGGACGTCATCTGGCCGACAAGGACCTGGACGCAGGTTATGTCCGCGTGCTTTCCGAGTGGCGCCGACCATACCAGACAACCGATGGCCATATTTGCATGATGCCCTATACCGATGAGCACTGGAAGCGGTTCTTTACCGAATCAGGCCATGACAAACTGGCGCAGGACAGGCGCTTTCACAGCATCAGCGCACGCACACAGAATATCAACCAGTTGTACGAGCTGACCGGCAGCATCGTTAAAAATCAGTCCACCGCACATTGGTTGCAGTTTTGCCATGAGCAGGAAATTCCTGCGGCACGCGTCAATACGCTCAATGAACTGGAACAGGATCCGCATTTGCAGTCTGCCGGTTTTTTTTCAGAGTTGACCGACCAGGGTCACCATTACCGCTTCACAAATAATCCGGTGCGCCTATCGAACTCACAGGTGCCATTGAAAATGCCACCACGGCTTGGCCAGCACACTCTGGAAATTCTGGCGCAACTGGGCTATTTGCCAGAACAAATCGATCATCTGCGTGGGCAACATATTGTGGGCGCAGACCGGCCGGACCAAACCACTTAACAGGAGTATAAAAAATGCAAAACGACCCGAAAATACTGGGCATGGGATTTTACTGGCAGGATCTGGAAGTGGGACAGAAATTTGTAACCTTCAAGCGGACCATCACTGAGACCGATATCATCAATTTCATCAGTTGCACCGGCATGCTCGAAACCATCTTCATAGACAAGACGTTTGATGCCGGCGCCATATTCGGCAGGCCAGTACCCGGTGCACTTACTTATGGCATCATTGAAGGCATTCTCATGCAATCGATGGTCCAGGGCACCGGTCTTGCCCTGCTTGAGGTTCATAAAAAGATGCTGGCGCCGGTCATCGCCGGCGATACTGTACATGCAGATGTCCTGGTCACAGGCATCAAACCGACCAGCAAGCAAAATCGTGCCGTCGTCGACACCCATATAGACATCAGAAATCAGCATGATGTTGTCGTGATCAGTTATGACGTCAAGCGTATGCTGGCTGGCCGCCCGCAATAATTCAGACATGACATCGGCAAAACAGAGCGAGCAACCATGCTGACTAATCTTGAACTTGCGCGGTTGCCAGACCATGACGAAGACTTACGGCAATCGATTCGCGCATTCATCCAGGAAAATACGCAACACTTGACTGCGTTTGAGCGCGCCCGGTCGTGGATGGGATTTGACGCTGATTTCAGCAAAAAACTTGCGCAGCAAGGCTGGCTGGGCCTTACCCTGCCGCAGCAGTACGGTGGCGCCGACAAGGGTTATTTCACCCGTTTCGTGGTATCGGAAGAATTGCTGGGCGCCGGCGCGCCCGTATCGGCACACTGGATTGCCGACCGGCAAAGCGGCCCGCTGATCCTGCGTTATGGCAGTCAGGCACAACGCGATTTCTATCTGCCAAAAATCTGTCGGGCGCAAGCCTTTTTTTGTATTGGCATGAGTGAGCCCGACTCGGGGTCTGATCTGGCCAGCATCCGCACTCGGGCAATAAAAAACGAGGATGGCTGGACGCTCAATGGCAGCAAAATCTGGACCACGAATGCGCAACACTCGCACTACATGATCGCATTGGTGCGCAGCAGTGGCACCGCCCAGGACAAGCACAAAGGCCTCTCGCAATTTATTATCGACCTGAGCCTGCCTGGCATCACCATCCGGCCCATTCATGACCTGGCCGGCGATGCCCATTTCTCGGAAGTATTTTTTACTGATGTACAGTTGCCGCCAGAGGCCTTGATCGGCAAGGAAGGTGCGGGCTGGGAACAGGTCAACGCAGAACTGGCTTTCGAGCGTAGCGGACCGGAACGTTTGTATTCCAGCATGGCATTGGTCGAATGCTTTATCCGGGAGTGCCGTCAACAGGGTTGGGACAGCCCGCCCATTCAAAGCACCGTGGGTGAAATCACCGCGCGGCTGGCAGTGTTACGCGCCATGTCGCTTGCGGTGACAGCAAAACTGGCTAATGGACAAAATCCGGCACTGGAAGCCACATTGGTCAAGGATTACGGAACTTCGCTTGAGCAGGACATTCCCAAACTCATCGACCGATGCCTTGGTCTTTATCCCGCACACATGCCGTCTACAGAGCTGGTCAATACCCTGTCATTCGTCAGCCAGATTTGCCCCAGCTACTCCCTGCGTGGCGGTACACGCGAAATATTGCGCGGCATTATCGCACGCGGCCTGGGCTTGCGCTAAGGAAACAACATGGACACATTACTCGAAGATGCCCTTGGAGAGCTGTTTCGGCGCGTAACGTCAGACGCATCGCCTGGCCGGCAAATCACAGCCGATCAACGCAAGGAAACATCAAATGAAATTTACGCCAGTGGCTTTGCCGACCTGCTGCTGCCGCAAGCGGCCGGCGGCAGCGGCATCAGCCTGTATGAAGCGATTGTATTACTGAAGATGGAAGGGTATTACAACGTGCCCATACCTTTTGCTCAAACCGTTATCACACGTGCCTGGGCACACGCGCACAGTGTGAGCTTACCAGAAGGCACGTTCAGCTACGCCAGTACGGCGCTTCAGATGGATGCGCAGACCCGTTCGGCCACGCTGCACAAGGCCTGGCACGGTCACTGGGTTGACCATATGCTGATCGCCACAGAACAGCAATGCTTCCTGGCGCACAGTCGTGATCGCCGGATTTTGCAAACCTATCAAGGCGACCTGTTTGCCGCCGTGGCCTGGCCGGCTCAGGGCCTGACCAGGCTTGATCTGCGCGAGCAGGCAGCGCGCGACCTATTTAATTTCAGTGTCTTCGCCATGCTGGCAGCGACCGTGGGCGCCATGGAAAAAGCCTTCGAACTCACGCTGGACTATGCTGCCCAGCGTCAACAATTTGGCCGGCCGGTGGGCAAATTTCAGGCCGTGCAGCACCAGATCAGCGAAATGGCCGAGCATGTGTGCGCTGCCGATATGGCATTGCAAATGGCGGCCGTCACCGGCGGCAACGCCCTGTGCGCACCCACCTCCCAACAGCTTGCTATCGCGCAATTTCAAATTGCACATATCGCAGACAGAATTGCCGATATCGCACATGCCATACATGGAGCGATCGGCATCAGCCAGGAATACCCGCTGCATCACTACACCCGCAGAATCCGGGAATGCAAATCCTGCTTTGGCTCAGCCCAATACTGGTCAGCCGAAATCGGGCAGCACATCCTGCACAAAAATAACGACACGCTTTTGGCAATCCTGACTTCGGCCCAGAATGAACAAAGGACGGACTAGATACCGTTTCCAGCGAACCGGCCCACTAAATAAAGTCTGTTCGTAAGCACGCTCACGCAGGTGCAGTCCACACTCACATGAGGAGACAATCATGTATTTCTGCAATACCCGCAAATCCGCCGTAGCCCTGCTTGCCGGCTGCACCCTGGCCAACTTTTGCAGCACAGCCGCCGCAGCCGATGTCACATGGCCACAACAGCCGGTAACCATGGTGGTCCCGTTTCCACCGGGTGGCCCGACCGACATCGTGGCAAGGCAACTGGCAAAGCAACTGGCGCAACGTCTTGGACAGCCGTTCGTGGTGGAAAACCGCGGTGGCGCCAATGCGACCATCGGCATGCAACATGTGGCCACCGCCAAACCCGATGGCTACACCATTCTGTACAACACATCCTCCATTGCCTTGAGCCCCGCACTGTATCCGAACTTGTCATATGACCCCACAACGGCGTTCGATCCCGTATCGACAACCGCCAATGTACCGATGGTCGTACTGGTCAACCCAAAGATGCCGGTAGACAATCTGGAACAACTCAAGGCACATGTCACTGCACATAAGACCAGCTATGCCTCCAGCGGAATGGGCAATATCACCCATCTGGGCGGTTTTCTGCTTAACAAAGGGCTCGATATCAAGGCATTGCACGTGCCATACAAGGGCAGCGCCCCGGCGATGGTCGATTTGATGGGCGGCCAGGTTGATTACATGGTCAATACGTTGAATGACTCCCTGTCTGCCATCCGCGGCAAAAAAGTGAAGATACTGGCACTGGCAAGCCTGCAGCGCAACGAGCAGGTGTTGCCCGGCGTGCCGACTGTAGACGAAGCTGGTGTGAAGGACTTTGAAATTGGCGCCTGGCAAGGCGTCGTAGTGCCACGCGGCACGCCACAGCCGATTATCGACAAGTTGAACAAAACCATCCGGGATACGCTGGACTTACCCGACTTCAAAGCAACCCTGCAAAAACAGGGAACAGATACGCTTGGCTCAACGCCCCAGGCGTACCGCCAGTTTATCCTGCAGGAAACCAAACGCTGGAAACAGGTGGTGCAGCAAGCCGGCGTCAAATCCAATTAAAGCAGCCTGCCTGTCGATTCTACATTCGCCAGGCGCCATACGCATCATGACATTCAACATAGAATGATGGAGACAACATGAAAAAATTCCCGTTAGCAGCGCTTTGGGTCACAACAGCGCTCACCGCAGCAATTGTCCCGGTAGCCGGATGGGCGGCCTATCCGGAAAAACCCATCAAAATGATCGTCTCGTTTCCTCCGGGCAGCGGGACCGATACCAATGCCCGCTATGCAGCGAAAAACATGTCGGAAAAACTCGGGGTGCCAGTCCTGGTGGAAAACAAACCCGGCGGCAACAGTTTCATCGCCGCCGAAGCCGTTGCCAATGCAAAGCCGGATGGCTACACCCTGCTGTTTGCCAGCAACTCGCCCGTTGCCACCAATGTAGCGATGTTCAAATCCCTGCCCTACGACCCAGTCAAGGGTCTGACACCGCTGGCCAAACTCAGCTTTGGGGCAATGGGCGTCGCCGTCAATGCCTCGGCACCTTATTCATCCATTCCCCAATTGATCGAGTATGCCAAAAAACATCCCGGGAAAATGAACTACGGTAGCGGCAGCGCTTCCTATCGGATTGCAACTGAATTGTTTCTGTCCATGGCGCAGATTGCCGCCAGACAAATCCCTTACAAGGGCGCATCGCCAGCCCTCACGGACCTAGCCTCGGGCCAGGTGGATTTTGTATTTGCCGACTATGGCGCCATACTGCCGCTGGCCAACGCAGGGAAAGTCAACATCATTGCCGTCACCGGCACCGATCGCCTGGCCACAGCTCCATCTATTCCCACCCTGAAGGAACTGGGCTATCCTGACTATTACATGGTCAACTGGACAGCGGCGTTTGGCCCTGCCGGCCTGCCCGATAATGTACGCGATCTGCTTGGCAAAACACTGGAGGACATATATCGGACTGACGATGCCAAAGCCTTCCTGGCCAAAATCAACTGGGAAGCCTTCCCCGGCGATCCGGAGGATCTGGCCCGTTTTCAACGCACCGAAATTGAGCGCTGGTCCAAGGCGGCCGAGCGCGCGGGCATTGCCAAACAGTAAGCTTGCCGGCGCAGTATCAGGCATAGTCCAGCCAAGCTTGATAAAATCGACCAGACTGTTCCGGTAATGCGTACCGGCAACGCCCCAGGTATGCGATTATCAGGATATTCAAATTGGAACTGCGCCGTATCAGACATTTTGTCGTGCTAGCCGAAACGCTGAACTTTCACAAGGCAGCCGAAAAACTGCATATCGCCCAGCCGCCGCTTTCGGTCTCTATCCAGAAACTCGAAGCCGAGCTGGGACTCACGCTGTTTCATCGCAACCCCAAAGGCGTGTCACTCACAGAAGAAGGCGCCCACATTCTGCCACTGTCGATCCGCCTGCTACAGGCTGCCGAGCAGGTAGAACAAACAGCGCTTGAAATCCGCGAAGGCACCAACGGCTCGCTGCGTATCGGCATAGTAGGCTCTACGACCCAGCAGCTGTTCCAGAAGCTGGTATCGGCATTTCGTACGTCATATCCCAAAATTTCACTCTCTTTCAGTGAAGCCACCTCAACCCAGATCGTGCAGGCTGTCAGTTCGGGCAAGCTCGATATCGGCCTTATCAGGACCCCGATATTGGCCAGCGCCGATGTCAATATGCAAGTTCTGGAGAACGATCATTTCATTCTGGCGTTGCCCGAGGGGCACGCGTTGGCCGACCAGCCGGTACGGCTAAGCGATCTGGCCGACACCCCATTCATTGTATATTCGTCCGAACATGCCCGCGGTCTGCATTATGCGATGATGGCTGCATGCCAGTCGGCCGGCTTCTCGCCAAAGGTGTCCCAGGTTGCCGTACAGGTGCAGACGGTGCTATCGCTGGTCGAAAGCCATTTTGGCCTGGCGCTGGTGCCGTCGGTAATGGAGAATATCAACCGCTATCGCATTATCTACAAACGGCTTGAAGACGAATCGACCGTCAAGCGTATTGGCTACGGATTGGTATACAGACAGGAAACCGAATCAATGGCCACCTCCAGATTCAGGGCGCTGGCCTCGGATATGTCGGTTCGTA
>JBOIGK010000032.1:0-5831 GCA_050742695.1 Advenella sp.
TGAGCCTTGCCGGCTTTGCCCAACTGCGCGCAGAATCGCCCGTTTTCCGGGATTATTGCGAGCAGCGCACCGCCCTGCTTCTTGAGTACTCCAAACAGATTATCCAGGCGCAATATAGCCGCAGCAGTGCTGAACACCCGGCGCTGACCATGCCCCTGCAGCAATTGATCCGAAGAGAGCCTGTAACCTGTTCGTCCAGCCTGCCGCTACGCGACGTTTTGCAACACATGAAGGAACAGCAGGTAGGCTCCATCATTGCGGTAGACGACAATAAGCAGGCGGTAGGTATTTTCACATTGCAAGACCTGCTTACCCGGGTCGCACTGCCGCAGGCTGATCTGGATGCGCCCTTTGCCAGCTATATGACGGCCGATCCGGTTTCGCTGCCGCCGGACGCACCCGCCTCCGAAGCCGCGCTCATCATGGCCAGGCGTGGATTCAGGCATATCGTAGTCGCCGACGTCGACACTGGCAGGCTGCGCGGAATGGTATCGGAAAAAGACCTGTTCTCGCTGCAGCGAATCAGCCTGCGGCAAATCAATCTGCGCCTACAGGCAGCGCAATCGGTTCAGGATGTCGCCGCCTGCTGCGACGATATTCGCAAGCTGGGCGACAATATGATGGCCCAGGGTATCGCTGTAGAGCAGATTACGCAGATTATTTCAGCCTTGAACGATCTGACGCTGAGCCAGATTTCCCGTTTGATGCGCGCACGGCACCCGCAGGTGCAGACACTGGATTATTGCTGGCTGGCACTGGGCTCCGAAGGCCGCATGGAACAAACGCTCTATACCGATCAGGACAACGGTATTGTGTTTAGCGCCACCGATGCACAGCAAGCCCGAGCGAGACGCCCTATCCTGCTGGCGTTTGCCAAAGAGGTCAATCAGGCCCTGGATACCTGCGGCTTTCCCTTGTGCAAAGGCAATATTATGGCTTCGAACCCGCAATGGTGTCTGAGCGCCGAAGAATGGCGTGCGCGCTTTGGCGCCTGGATCAGCAGCCCCGATCCGCAGGCCATCATGCACTCCACCATCTTCTTTGATTTTCGTGCGCTCGATGGCAATGAACAACTGGCCACGTCCCTGCGCCAATGGTTGAACCAGACGCTGACGCAACACCCGTTGTTTCTGCGTTTTCTGACGCAGACTGCGCTGTCACGCAAACCACCACTGGGTCTGTTCCGTGATTTCGTGACCAGCCAGGACAACACCCTGGATCTGAAGACCCAGGCGGCTGTGCTCTTTGTCGATGCCGCACGCATACTGGCGCTACAGACGGGCAGCAACCACACCAATACGGTACGGCGCCTCAAAGAAGCAGGGCCGAAAGCCGGACTGCGGCAGGAACAGGCCGACGCCTATGCAGAAGCATTCCTGTACATCCAGTTATTGCGAATGCAATTGCTTCATCAGGCCGCTGCAAAAAACCAGCCTTACACCAATCAGATCGATCCTGGCACGCTTAATGCCCTGGATAATCGAATTCTGCGTGAAGCCTTCCGGCTGGCTAAATCCCTGCAAAGCATGCTGGCGGTGAAGTATGCACTGTAAGACGCTGCGCCGGCCACCAGGAACATTTCGCATAGCCGTCAGGAGGCAACAGGCATGAGTCTGCCAGGGCTTTTCCGTTCGCGCAATTTACACCCACGCCCTGCCTCGCTGCAAGCGCGCTTCGAAGCGTGGCGCGCACTGCCGCAACCCAGCGGCGCCCAGGCGATTCATGAGAGCAGAATCGTGGTGCTGGATGTGGAAACCAGTGGCCTCAATTTGAAAAAAGATACCCTGATCGCGATTGGCGCGGTTGCCATTGAGCGCGGGCGTATCATGCTGGACGATGCCTTCGATATTGTTTTGCGGCAAGAGCAGATCAGCAGCAAAAGCAATATTCTGATCCATGGCATTGCCAGTGGCAAACAACGTAGCGGCATCGAGCCGGCCGAGGCCCTCATGCAATTTCTTGAATACATCGGCTCCGATCCCCTGCTGGCTTTCCACGTGGCCTTTGACCAGACCATGCTGGAAAAAAGCCTGAAAATGTGGCTGCAGACCGATCTTAAAAAAAGGCAATGGATAGATCTGGCCTATCTGGCCCCTGCCCTGTTGCGCGAGCAAGCCTTGAACCACAGAACGCTGGACGACTGGACGCAACTGTTCAATATACACAACCATCGTCGTCACAACGCCGTGGCCGATGCCCTGGCGACTGCCGAGCTGTTTCTGTGCATCAACAAAAAATGCGAGCAACAGGGCTGGCGCACGCTCAACACCCTGGGCGTCGCAGAACGGCAGTATCGGCAAATACTCGGGCAGTAAACAGACCGATGACCGCGTTATCGTCGCTTACCCGCCGTGCACTGCAATCTAAGGCAATAACGCAACGCAACCCAATGCAATGCCGTCTAATGTGGTGTAGCACAGAGCGGCGGTGGTGTGGCGGTTTAGCGGTATGGCCGTAGCACGACCATACCGCGCCACCAAAAACACACCAGCCACTCCAAACACCTCAACGCAGATACAGGCATCACATTGCATCGCAACCCAGGTATCCATAAAAAATCCCGGCCAGTGCGCGCACTGCCGGGATTCGGTGATAGCCAGCCTATCTTCAGGCCGTTTTATGGCGCCCGGGATGCTTCATCAGATGGCGCCAGACAAAGCCCGGATAGGCCAGCACTATGTACAGACACGCAGCAATCGCGTAAAACTCCCAGTTTTTCACAGAAGGATTCGCGTAGTTTACCTCAATGGCAAAGCCGATGGCGCCTACTATAAAATAGCCAATCAGCACTTCAAGCAGGCGCGTACTCACATGCTTGACCGGCACGCTTGGCGTGACCACGGCGCCTGGCGCATATAGTGCCAGGCCTAGCAGTAATACACCGGCCAGCATATAAGGCAGGTTCCCGGCCTGTGTTCCAAGCAGCCAGCAACCGGCGCCAATCACCGCATACGATAGCAAGGCGCGCAGCGGATAGAACCAGAGTGGATTTTGGCCCTCGCCCGTTTGCGACCATAACGTAAAGACAAAGGCCCTTTCGGTCAAAAACGGTGCGATGGCAAACACAAAAGCCAGTGCAATGAAAATCCAGATCGATTCGGCAGGATACATGAAAGATCAGTCCGTCAGAATTTAAGTGAAGCGTCAATCACCTGCACGCACAAGGTCATCAGGCCGCCCGGCAAGATGCCCAGCACAATGATCAGCAGACCATTGACGGACATCACGCCGCTACGGAACGACCAGGCTGTATCAGGTGCCGGTACGCCTTGCACCGGTTCGTCGAAATACACAACTTTGACAACGCGAAGATAATAGAACGCACCGATCAGCGAACACAGGACTGCATAGATAGCCAGCCACACATGCCCGGCAGACACCACGGCCTGCAAGACGACCAGTTTAGCGTGAAAGCCGACCAGTGGCGGAATACCCGCCAGCGAGAACATCAGCAACAACATGCCAAAGGCCATCAGCGGACTGCGTTGATTCAGCCCCTTGAGATCGTCGATGTTTTCGCATTCAAAACCCTGGCGGCTCATCAACAGCACCAGACCGAAACTGGCCAGGGTAGTCAGCACATAGGTCACGATATAAAAGAGCGAAGAGGCATAGGCGCCACTCATGACCGTCCCGTTGGCGGCAACGCCCGAGAGCAATCCCAGCAGCACAAAACCGACATGCGAAATGGTGGAATAAGCCAGCATCCGCTTGAAGTTGGTCTGCATGATCGCTGTCAGATTACCAATGGCCAGCGACAGTACCGCCAGAATGATCAGCATGGGCTGCCAGCTTAGGGCAACACCGTTGAGCCCCTCGATCAGCAGACGCAGCGTGATAGCCAGCGCCGCCAGCTTCGGTGCTGCGCCGATAGTCAGCGTAATGGCTGTTGGCGCTCCCTGATAGACGTCGGGAATCCACATATGAAATGGCACGGCGCCCAATTTGAACGCCAGACCGGCAACAACAAAGACCGTACCCAGGACCAGGGTCATTTCACCCGCCTGACCACTGCGGATAACCTGCATTACCCCGGCCAGATCCACGTGGCCGGTAGCACCGTATACCATTGAAATACCGTAAAGCATGAAGCCGGAAGCCAGCGCACCCAGCACAAAGTATTTCATGGCCGATTCGGTGGCAACCAAAGAATCACGGCGCAGCGCAACCATGGTGTACAGCGCCAGAGACATCAGCTCCAGACCCAGATAAATGGTCAGCATGCTGCTGGCGGAAATCATCACCATCTGTCCCAGCAACGCGCACAGCGTCAGCGGATACAGTTCCCCCGACTTGGACATGTCACGATCCACCACATACTGGCGGCTGTAGATCAGCGTGACCAGCACCGCCAGATATGACGCGATTTTCAGAAAGTGCGCCAGAGGATCGGCAACATACATGCCATAAAAGGTGGTACCGCCGACACCGCTATTCCATTGCATCAGTGACACCACTGTCAGAATGATCAGCGCGCACAGAGAAAAAACATAGGTGGTTTTGCGACTGGCTTCATGACTGAATGCATCGTAAACCAGAATGCCCATGGCCATGATCACCAGAATGATTTCAGGCGCTGCAAGTGCAAAATTAAATTGATTTTCCATGATGACTCAGTCTTACAGTTTAGAAACGGCCACGTGATCCAGCAATTGCTGGACTGACACGTGCATCACATCGGTAAACAGTTTCGGATAGATACCCATTACCAACACAAAGATCGCCAGGATTGCCAGCAATGCATATTCGCGGCAATTGACATCTTTCATCTGCTTTACCGCTTCGTTGGTAATATCGCCATAGGCGACGCGCTTGACCATCCACAACGAGTACGATGCACCCAGGATCAGCGCGGTTGCGGTAAGCAGACCGATCCAGAAGTTATGCTCGACTGCACCCAGAATCACATAGAACTCGCCAACGAACCCACTGGTCGCAGGCAGGCCGCTATTGGCCATCGAAAACAACACAAAGAAGGTCACGAACTTGGGCATCGTATTGATCACACCACCATAATCGGCAATGCGGCGCGTATGCAGACGGTCATATAGTACGCCGATACACAGGAACATGGCGCCCGAGACAAAACCGTGCGAAATCATCTGAATAATCGCGCCTTCCATCCCTGCGGTATTGAACAGGAAAAAGCCCAGTGTGACAAAACCCATGTGGGCGACAGATGAATAAGCCACCAGTTTTTTCATGTCGTCTTGAACGATCGCCACCAAGCCAATATAGATCACGGCAACCAGCGACAGCCCAATCATCAGGCCAGCCATGCTGTGCGACGCATCCGGAGCAATGGGCAGAGAAAAACGCAAGAAGCCGTAAGCACCCAGCTTGAGCATGATCGCGGCCAGCACGATAGAACCACCGGTAGGCGCTTCTACGTGGGCATCCGGCAACCAGGTGTGTACCGGCCACATGGGCACCTTGACGGCAAAGGCAGCCAGCAATGCAAAAAAGATCAGCATTTGCGGTGTGTAGCCCAGCTTGGCCTGCTGCCAGACCAGAATGTCGAACGACCCGGTCTGCGTATACAGATAAATAAAAGCGACCAGTGTCAGCAATGAGCCAAGCAGCGTATACAGGAAGAACTTGAACGCTGCATAAACACGGTTCGGGCCGCCCCAAACGCCGATGATAATATACATCGGGATCAGCGTGGCTTCGAAGAATATATAGAACAGCAGACCGTCCAGGGCAGCGAACACCCCTACCATCAGGCCAGACAAGATCAGGAACGCGGCCATGTACTGGGCAACACGCTTGGTAATCACTTCCCAGCCAGCCAGTACGACAATCACGGTGATAAAGGACGTGAGCAGCAC